>JAZOSG010000177.1:0-16500 GCA_045657005.1 Faecousia sp. | reverse complement strand
GGAGCGATAAACAGTGGACAGTTGATAGTGGATAGTTGACAGTTAAGGTGTCGCCTTCGGCGACTATTTGAATCATTTTCCGTAGGAAAATACCTCAATTGTCAACTGTCAACTGTTAACTGTCAACTTCGAGCGGTAGCTCGAAAAATCGGAATTTGAACAACAGCGCAAAAAAGTGTCCCACCCGGACGGGTGGGACACTTTTGTTTTTTATTCTGATCCGGGGCAGGTCACCCTGCCCACGGATCTGGAAAAGGAAGGAGATAAGCAATTTTATTCCGTTACGGGAGCAGCTTCCAGAGCCAGCACGCCCTCGTTGCCAAGGATCTTTGCCGCGTCTCCAAGCTCATTGAGCAGAGTTCCGGTGTAGCTGCCGCCGGCAGTGAAGACACCGTTCGCCAGACTGCCGCACTGAGCATTGGTATCTGCAATCTGCGTGCCGTAGGTCTTCTCCGCGCCGAAGCTGACGCTGGCAGAGCCGGTCCAGTTGTTCAAAATATTGAGCTTTGCAGTACCGCCGACAACGATGCAGCCCTGTTTTGCGCCGTCCTTGCGGACGATGCTGGTGTTGCCGCCCAGGTATACCGTGGCTGGGTTGTTGAGGAACAGACCTGTACCGGACAGGCTGGTGCCGTCGGTGGCATAGATGGTGCCGCCGTTGAGGATAGCAGTACCGTTGTTCACATACAGGTTATGGCTGCCGTTGGTCTCGTCGGTAACATTGCCGCCGGAGATGACACCGTCATTCATAATGAAGGTGCCGTCTACACGGACATTGCCGCCGTTCTTTGCACCAACACCGCCGGTGATGGAGCCGCCGTTCATGGTCATGGTAGCACTGGCAGCAATGCAGACGCTGCCGCTGTAAACGCCGGTGCCGCCGGTGATGGTGCCGTCAAAGGTGACCACGGAATCGTTGCAGATGTAGGCATTGCCGCCCCAGGGGTTTAGATAGCCTGCGCTGGGTGTGCCTACGCCATCTGCCAGCGTACCGCTGATGGAGGCGGTGGAGTACTGCACGGCCACATTGCCGCCGTAGACAGCCGCGCCCTTTTCAATGGTACCGCCGGTCATATTGAACACAGTAGCATCGACCTTACCGGTGCTGCCGAAGACGAAGACATTGCCGCCCTTTGCGTAGGTCTGGGTATAGGCCTTACCACCGGTGATCAGACCGTCCACCATATTGAAGACCGCCTTGGTGGTGGTAGCGGTGCCGCTGCCCACGACCACATTGCCGCCGTGGGAAGCAGTCACACCGTTGCGGATGGTGCCGCCATAGAGATTAACAGTGCCGTTGGTGATCTTTACATTGGTGCAGACACCGTCGCTCTCACCGCCGATAGTAGCGCCGCTGTAAATATTCACAACAGCCGCCGCATTCTGCAGCATAATGGCAGGTGCACCATTGGATGCGGTGGAGATATAGGTGCCGCCGTAGAGATTCACTGTAGCATCTGTAACGGTGATATTGCCGGTAACATTGGCGGCGTTGCTGTTGGTGCCATTGCTGATCAGCGCGCCGGTGCCCATAAAGTTGACCACGCTGCCGCCCTTGACGACCAGGCTGCTGTTATGGGTCAGCTCCGCGCCGTTCAAGTGCACGCAGACGGTGGTACCGTTGCTGATGGTACCCATACCCCAGGTGATCGTATTGGTTGTGGGGATCCACACATGATGGTGTCCGCCGTCGGAGAAATAGGTGCTGAAGCCGGTATTGTAGGAGGTCCAAGTCTTGTCTGCCTTACAGACAGGGCAGTACGCCTCATGGGTCTGACCATTTTTCAGCTCCGTGGGGAAGGTCATGGCATTGGCTGCCGTGGCGATCTGCTCACCCTTCAGCACTTCAGGATTCTTTGTTTCATCCTCAGAACCGGAGCCTGCGCCTTCAAGAGCCAGACCGCCGTCCTTGGCGACCAGCTTCTTGCCGTCGGCTGTAGTCAGCGTGCCGGTGAAGTTGCCCTCGGACGCGCCGTTGGCTGTGGGAACTACGCCGTCAACCAGCTCGCTTGAGGAGATGTTGACCATTGCGGTGCCGGTCCAGTCAGCCTTAATGTTCAGCTTGCCGGTAGCTGCCACAGTGATGGCATCGGCATTGGCATTGCCGGAAAGGATCAGCTCGCCGGTATTCACCGCTGCGCCGCCGGTGATCGCACCGGAAGCCATGGTTACCTTTGCGCTGGCATTATTCAGGAAAACAGCAGGCACAGCAGCATTGGTGGATTTCAGTTGGACATCGCCCAGCACGTTGACAGTGCCTGCGTTGACAGTGATGCCGCCGGTCAGCGCAGCGCTGCTGGTATTGGTGCCGTTGGTGGTCAGAGCACCCTTGCCCATGATATTGACGGTGCTGCCGTTAGCGACAAAGAGTCTTCCGTTATGGGTGGTTTCCGTATCGTTCAGGTACAGGCAGACGGTGGTGTTTGTGTTGATAGTACCCAGCTGCCATGTCACAGATTGGGAACTGGAAGTGAACAGGTGGTGATGTGCGCCGTCAGCGCGAGTGCCCAAGCCAGTGGACGCAGCGGTCCAGGTCACATTCTTCTGGCATGCCTCGCACCAGGTTTCGACCGTCTCGCCGTTCTTAACATCCACAGGGAAGTCGGGCTCATTGGGATCAGCGGGATCGGAAGGATCTGTAGGATCGGAAGGTTCTGTAGGATCGGAAGGCTCCGTGGGCTCAGTGGGATCCTCGCCCTCATCGCCGCCGTCATCAGGGACGGTGTAGCCGGAGATCAGGAGCTTGCCGTCCTGGGCTACGATATCGTAGTCCGTACCGTCAATGGTGGTAGTCAGCTTACCGGTGTAATTGCCGGTGCAGCTGCCGTTGGCAACAGGATTCTCAGTAATGCTTGTAAAGGTCACCTTTGCGGTGCCGGTCCAGTCAGCCTTAACCTCCAGCTTACCGGCTGCCGCCACGGTAATGGCATCGGCAGTGGTATTGCCGGAAAGGATCAGCTTGCCGTTATCCACCGCAGCGCCGCCGACGATCGTGCCAGAAGCCATGTTTACAGTTGCATTGGCAAACTTCACGGAAACAGCAGGCACAGCAGAATTGGTAGACTTAAGCGCAACATCACCCAGCACGTTGACCGTGCCTTCATTGACAGTGATGCCGCCGGTCAGCGCGCCACTGCCGGTGCTGGTGCCGTTGGTGATCAAGCTGCCCTTGCCCATGATATTGACGGTGCTGCCGCCAGCAACAAAGAGTCTGCCGTTATGGGTGGTTTCCGTATCGTTCAAGTACAGGCACACGGTAGTATTGCTGTTGACCGTACCCAGCTGCCAGGTCAGAGGATTGCCGGTATCCCTGGAAATGGATACAAACAGATGATGGTGTCCGCCGTCAGTACGGCTGGCAAGACCAGAGGAAGCGGAAGTCCAGGTCACATTCTTTTGGCATGCCTCACACCAGGCTTCGCTCTCAACACCGTTGGCAACGCCTACCGGGAAGTTAGGTGTGATAGGTGCTTCAGGAATTGCACCGCCCTCATAGCCAGAGATGTAGAGCTTACCGTTCTGCTCCACCACATCGTACTTGGTATCGGCAATGGTGGTGGTCAGCTTGCCGGTGTAAGCGCCGGCGGCTGTGCCGTTGGGGACAGGGTTCTCTGCCAGATTCTTGAAGGTCACATCAGCAGTGCCGGTCCAGTCAGCCAGAACATTCAGCTTGCCGGTCTCCTTCAGGGCAATGCTGTCAGCGCTGGCTGTGCCGGAGAGTTCCAGCTTGCCGTTATCCACCGCAGCGCCGCCGACAATTGTGCCGGAAGCCATGTTTACGGTTGCATCGGCAAACTTCACGGAAACAGCAGGCACAGCAGTATTGGTGGATTTCAGCCGGATATCGCCCAGCACATTGACTGTGCCGTCATTGACAGTAACACCGCCGGTCAGCGCCCCTGCGGAGGTGCTGCTGCCGTTGGTGATCAGGCTACCCTTGCCCATGATGTTCACGGTACTGCCGCTCAGAACAAAGAGCCGTCCGTTATGGGTGGTTTCCGTACCGTTCAGGTACACGCAAACGGTGGTGTTGTTGCTGACTGTACCCAGCTGCCAGGTCAGAGGATCATTCTCCCCACGGGAGATAGATACAAACACATGATGGTTTCCGCCATCGGTACGGGAGGACAGACCGCTGGAGGCAGAGGTCCAGGTCACATTCTTCTGGCAGGCTTCGCACCATGCTTCGCTGGTGACGCCGTTGGCAACACCGGTGGGGAAGTTGGGCTGGATGGGAACTTCCGCCTTGATGGTGTAACCGGGGATATAGAGCTTGCCGTCCTGGGGAACGATCTGGTAGCCGTTATCCTCTTCCAGGGTCAGCTTGCCGGTGTAAGCACCGGTGCAGCTGCCGTTTTCGATGGGGTTCTTGCCCACATGGCTGAAGTTTACGCCGGCAGTACCGGTCCAATCGCCTGCAATTACCAGGTCAGCCTCGCTGCCGATGTAGATATTCTTGCCCTTGGTGCCGGTGACCGCAGCGTCACCGCCCAGAACCAGCTTGCCATCATTGGCACGGATGCCGCCGATGACCTTGCCGCCCAGCAGGTTGACTGTCGCGGCGTTACCGTTGACAAGAATGGCGGGGGCGTTTTTGTTGTCGCTGGTGTAGGTGCCGCCGTAAATGTTGACCGTACCGGTATTGACAGTAATGGCACCGGTGTTGAGGGTCGCGTTCTTATGCTCTCTGGTGGTGACAGTGCCCTCGCCCATGATGTTCAGGGTAGCGCCGCCCAAGAAGATTCGACCCATCTGGTTGATCGTATGACCGTTCAGATCCAGACAGATAGTGGTATTTTTCTGCAGGACCATGTAGCCCCAATCCAGAGCAAAGTCCTCGGTCAGATAGTAGTGGATATGCTCACCGGAGGCCACAGTGCCGTGACCGGTGACGGGAGCAGGGCTCCACATGACCCGCTTGCCGCAGTGCTCACAGTAGCGGTAGTCGGGGTCGTTCTCATCGGGGATGATCTCGCCGACCACCACCAAGCCACCGTCCTGACCGATGATCGCAGGATTGCCCTTGGACTCGTAGTACAGCTTACCGGTGTAAGCGCCCTCGCTGGTGCCGAAGGTCTTGCTGATGCCATCGGCGCTGATAATGGCGACCTTGACGCTTGCCTCGCCGGTCCAGTCAGCCTTGACATTCAGCTTGCCGGTGGTGCCGACATAAATGTTGTCCTTCAGCTGACCCTTAGCGCCCAGGACCTTTGCCTTGCCGCCCAGGTTCAGTGTACCGTTGTTGATGTCCACACCGCCGATGACGCTGCCGCCATACAGGTTGACCACAGCATCCTTGCCGTTGACATTGATGGAGGGCATCCCGGCGGACAGGGAGCGGATGGTGCCGCCGTAGATATTGACTTCGCCGTTGGCAACGGTAATATTACCGGTCTTCAGGGCTTCGTTCTGATGGGTGCCGTTGCTGACGAGACCGCCGCTGCCCATAATGTTCAGCTTGGAGCCGCCTGCCACGAAGATACGGGAAGAATGCTCAATGGTGCTACCGTACAGGTGCAGGCACAGGGTCGTACCCTTATTCAGCACGCCGTAGCCCCAGGTAAGCTCTGTATCCTGACCCACAACATAGTGCAGGTGCTTGCCGGTGTCGATAGTACTCAGACCGTTGACAGGCGCAACCTCCCAGGTGACCGTCTTCTTACAGTATTCGCAGTAGGCACGGGTCGTGACCTCCCGGTCGGTAACATAGATATAATTTACCTTCTGGGCATAATCGTACCAAGCGATGACCCGGTCACCCAGCTGCAGGGTAGTCTCCGTGCCCTTCTTGACGCCGGGGTTTCCGGTGACATCGTAGATCTTACAGTTTTCAGCCATGATACAGTTGGCAAAGACCGAGCTGTCGGTCGCGCTTGTAAGGGTAAAGATGCCGCCGGTGAGGCTGGTCACATAGCGGCGGAAGCCGGGGCTGTAGTAGCCGGCAACGCACTCTGCCTCGTAGACCCGGGTGATGATATCGCCCTCTACCTCCAGACCCACGCAGAAGTCATAGGGGAAGTCAATAGCATCGGCGATCGCCTTATCCTTGGTACGCAGGGTGACCTGCTTGCCCTCTTCCAGCATGTCAAATACATAGTAGCCGTTTTCCTTTTCGCGGGTGGTGCCGCCGCCGTTGGCAGAGGAGTACATCCGCTTCAGGTTATAGTACATTGGGCTGTCGACCTGGCGTATGGAAACATGGATCATAATGGGGTTGCCATCCAGATCGGAGTAGATATTGACACGGTCATATACCTGCAGATGATCTGTCACTTCGCCGCAGTTATGGTCATAGCAGCCGTAGCGGCAGCACTGGTAGATTTTGCAGTCATCGTTCAGGGTAAAGGTGATCCGCTTGCCCTGATCGCTGCCGGAGCTGATGCGCTCCGCGGTGATCTGGTCGCCGTTGATCTCCATGATGTGGTAGTCCTGGGCAAGGAGCTTGCCCCGCAGCGCAAGGGCTACATTTTCTGTATCCACGATGTAGCCTTCATCATCAAACACCAGTGCATTTTCACCGATCAAAGGTGATTTGGCGTCAATGGCGGTGACCAATTCCTTATTCTTACACTTCAGCTCTACCAGCTCACCCTTGTGGGCAAACAAAATGGTGTAGACACCGTTTTCGTCCGGCTCACGGGTGGTCACACTCTTCTCCGTATCGTACATACGCTCCACACGCCAGTAGACACCTGCCTCGGGGGCGCGCTTGACGATATACAGATGAGTGGGCTCATTCAGGTCGTTGGCATACACCGTGACCTCATCCATCAGACCTGCCTCAGCAACCCCACCGATGAGCTCAGCATTGGGGTCTACATCGTAGATGCCCAGCAAATCGGTGATGGGGACCTCCTTCTCCATGCCGTTCATGGCATAGGAGGAGTTCAATGTGATAGCAGTGTCTGTAACTTTGCTGATATAGAAACGCTTTGCAAACTCGGTAGCGATGGTCTCTGGTGCCACTGCGTCCACCACGATACCGTCAGCATCGAAAGCAAGACCCATAACGTCCATGGACTCAATGACATTGACGATCTGCTTATCAGCAACTGTCAGCTCCACCTGCTGACCGTCATGAGCAAACAGTACATGGTACATGCCGTCCTCGCCCTTGGTACGGGTGGACATACCTGTCGCCTCTTCTATGTACTGCTCTCTTTCAATGTTCCAATAGAGCTGGGGTCTGCCGCCACTTTCGCCGGCAGGATCCGGTGCCTCACCGCCGCCCAGCACCAGTGCCAGCACGATACCGGCTACTGCCAGCAGTGCTACCAATGCAAGGACCAGCCAGAGCCACTTTTTGCTCTTTTGGGTTTTTTCTTGCTTCATAAATACATTCTCCTTCCGATGGTTTATTTCGGCTCAAATTGCAAAACAGGAAATATTCTGCGTTTTTGGAAAATCCTGCCGGGGCTCTTTCCGGGGCACTTTCCCCAATGTGCCCCCTCCGGTTTGGCATGTTCATCAAAAACATAGTCTTTTCCATCTTGCATTTGTTAATTTTAGTATATATAATACAAGAAAAAATAACAATGGGAGATAATGCTGATGGCCAGTAAAATTCTGCTAAATTACAAAAATGCTGTGTTTTATCCAAATTTCCCCACTGACACAGACCTTCCCATCACCATAGGCCTGTACCCAATCTGCCACACCACTGCCAAAGGTAGCACATGGAATTTTCATGAGGATCTTGAATTGGTATTCTATTTGAAGGAGGGTGCGGATGCCTTTCGGGAGGACAGGGTCTACCATATACAAGCAGAAGATGTGATGGTCGCCAATTCCTATGTGCCCCATCATATGACAGTTACAAAAGACGGCATGGGCTACTTCACCATGATCATACCCAACAGCTTCTGCAAGTACAACAGCATCGATGTTACCACGCTGCATTTTCAGGAACGCATCCATGACGAAACGCTGATCGAAATATTTAATCAAGCGATCGACATTTACAAGACCAATGCTCCCTGGCGAAATGCCGCCTTAAAGGCAAAGGTCCTGGAGATCCTTGTCTATCTATACCGGAACTACAGTACCCCTCAAGCGGCGCAACCGCCCATGGTGGATAAAAGCTGGAAGTACATCTACGCCGCTATCCAGTATATCAAGGAAAATATTTCCCAAAAGCTGACCGTAGCGCAGATCGCGGAATACGCCGGTGCCAGTGAATCTCACTTTATGCGGGAATTCAAGCGGATCACCGGCTCTACCGTCACCGCCTACATCAACACCGCCAGGTGCGAATACGCGGAAAGTCTGCTGCAAAGCAGAAAGTATAAAGTAAAAGAGGCGGCTGCCCTGTGTGGCTTTGAAAACGAGGAGTATTTCACCAAGGTCTTTAAAAAGCACACCGACAAAACGCCTTCAGAATACATGAAAGCTACCCAACTGGCGTGGTGATCTTCCCAACCCAGCGCCAGCCAAGTGAGAATTAAATTCCAGTTTATCGAGCTGTTTACCGACACGCAACCAACCAATTGTCATTCCGAGCCAGTTCGCAAACTGGCGTGGGAATCTATTGGTATAGCTTGTTTTTTGAGATTGCCACACCAGTGTGCGCACTGGTTCGCAATGACAACAAAGATTTGAAAAATGCTCGGTAAACTGGAATTTAGCAAGATAAATATGTAAAAAGACAGACCGCGGCGCGGTCTGTCTTTTCAGCGTTTTTTACGGGTCTTGCTCAACCCATAGGGAAGATCCTCCGGCAGACCCAGAATATAGTCCGCACTGACCTTATAATATTTGCACAAAGAAACAATATGAAATGGTTTCATATCGTTTCTTCCCGTTTCGTATCGGGAGTACACTGTTTGATTGATACCCAGGTATTCGGCGATTTCTGTTTGTGTTTTATCATGATCCTCACGCAGCTGTCGTAGCCTGATTTGATAAGTCTGCATTCTCTCACCTCTTGTGCGAAGCATATCATAGAACTAAAGTGTGCTATTGACTTTAGAACACAAGAGTTCTATAATAACCATGTAAGGGAGGGAATATTTATGAATTGCTACATCAACGCACTCAACCGCTATTTGAAAGAGAATCCGCCGGAGTGTCACTGTCCGGATGCCGCCTCGCTGCTGGATACGCTGTGCCGCTGCTATCAGCAAAAGGGCGGCGTAGACCCGGCGGCAGTCCGGGCATACTTTGACGAGCTTTACGCGCGCCTGCAGAAAACAGTCCCTGATCAGGCAGACACAGTGATGGAGGATACCACCAAGCTGTGCAGTGCCTACCAGAAAGAGGCATTTCGCCAGGGCTTACTTGCCGGCTTCCAGCTATACCGGGAGCTGCACCAACAGCAAAATAATTAATGCAAGCTTGCAAATTCCAGTTTATCGCTCCGATGGAGCGATAAACAGTGGACAGTTGATAGTGGATAGTTGACAGTTAAGGTGTCGCCTTCGGCGACTATTTGAATCATTTTCCGTAGGAAAATACCCCAATTGTCAACTGTCAACTGTCAACTGTCAACTTCGAGCGACAGCTCGATAAACTGGAATTTAGCGAGAAAGCATGCATAGCAAGGGCGCATTGCAAAGTACTGCAATGCGCCCTTGTTGACTATACTTATCGGTTGGAATACATTTTTTCGTAGTAATTCTGGTACTCGCCGGAGATGATCTCCTCCCACCAGGGCTTATTATCCAGATACCAGCAGATGGTCTTTTTGATGCCGTCGGCAAATTTTGTCTCCGGCAGCCAGCCCAGCTCGGAATGGATCTTAGTAGGATCGATGGCATAGCGCATATCGTGTCCCTTCCGGTCTGCCACATGGGTGATCAGGCTCTCAGGCTTGCCCAGCTCCTTGCAGATCAGCTTGACGATATCGATGTTCTTCATTTCATTATGTCCGCCGATGTTATAGACCTCGCCTACTCTGCCCTTGTGGATGATCAGGTCGATGGCCTTGCAGTGATCCTCCACATACAGCCAGTCCCGGACATTCAGACCCTCACCGTACACCGGCAGGGGCTTGTCGTTCAGGGCATTTGCGATCATCAAAGGGATCAGCTTCTCCGGGAAGTGATAAGGACCGTAGTTATTGGAGCAACGAGAGATGGTCACAGGCAGCCCGTATGTACGGTGATATGCCATGACCAAAAGATCCGCGCCTGCCTTGGAAGAGGAATAGGGAGAGCTGGTATGGATCGGGGTCTCCTCAGTAAAGAACAGGTCGGGTCTGTCCAAAGGCAGATCGCCGTAGACCTCGTCGGTAGACACCTGATGATAGCGCTCGATACCGTACTTGCGGCAGGCATCCATCAGCACCTGGGTTCCCAGAATATTGGTCTGCAGGAACACCTCGGGGTTTTCGATAGAACGGTCCACATGGCTCTCAGCTGCAAAGTTTACCACCACATCGGGCTTTTCTTCCTCGAAGAGCTTATAAACGCCCTCCCGGTCGCAGATATCCAGCTTGGCGAACCGGAAGTTAGGGTTATCCATCACACCCTTCAAGGTAGACAGGTTGCCTGCGTAGGTCAGCTTATCCAGACAGATGATCCGGTAGTCCGGGTACTTGCCCAGCATATGAAACACAAAGTTACTTCCGATAAAACCGGCACCGCCGGTGACAATGATCGTCTTTTTCATTTTTCCAGCTCCTCCAGCTTCTCCAGTCTCTTCTTGTCCCGGATCACATCCACATACTTGCCGTCCAGCACATCCTGTAGGTAGCGTCCGTACTGGTTCTTGCAGACTTTGATGACCGCCTCCACCTGCTCCCGGCTGATCCAACCGTTGATGTAGGCGATGTCCTCCAGACAGCCGATCTTACGGTTCTGGTGGGCTTCCACAGTCTTGATGAAATTGGTTGCCTCCACCAGGCTCTCATGGGTGCCGGTATCCAGCCAGGTAAAGCCCTGACCCAGCAGCTCCACATTCAATTCGCCATTTTCCAGATAGATCCGGTTCAGGTCGGTGATTTCCAGTTCGCCCCGCTTGGAGGGCTTCAGGTTCTTGGCATACTCCACCACCCGGTTGTCGTAGAAGTAAAGACCGGTGACGCAGTAGTTACTCTTGGGATGCTCAGGCTTTTCTTCAATGGAGACCGCATGACCGCTCTCGTCAAACTCCACGATGCCAAACCGCTCCGGGTCATCCACATAGTAACCAAAAACTGTAGCGCCTTTGCCGGAACGGGCATTGCGCACCGCGGCGCGCAGCCGCTTTTTCAGTCCGTGACCGGAGAAGATGTTGTCACCCAGCACCATAGCAACGCAATCATTGCCGATGAACTCCTCGCCAATGATAAACGCCTGGGCAAGGCCGTCGGGGCTGGGCTGCTCAGCATAGCTCAGGCTCAGACCGAACTGACTGCCGTCACCCAGTAGTTCCTGGAACCGGGGCAGATCCTGGGGCGTGGAGATAATGAGAATATCCCGGATCCCAGCGCTCATCAGCACGGAAATGGGATAGTAGATCATAGGTTTATCGTAAATAGGAAGCAATTGCTTGGAAGTCACTCTTGTCAGGGGGTACAGTCTGGTGCCGGAACCGCCTGCCAGAACGATGCCTTTCATATGGTTTCCTCCTGCTATTTCTTTTTTCGCTGTGTATAGCACTTTCAGTATACTACATCCCGACGAATAAATCAAGGAATCTTTTATTACGAAAGCTTTTACCCATCATTCCAGCTCCGCTCTCAGCTTTTCCAGAGCCCGTTTTTCGATCCGGGAGACATAGCTGCGGCTGATGCCAGTGAGCTGGGCGACCTCGCGCTGACGCATAGGCGTACCGCCGCCCAGACCGTAGCGCGCCACGATCACCTGCCGCTCCTGCCGGGTCAGCACCCGATCCACCGCCGTGCAAAGCTTTTTTAGCGCTTCTCTGCCGCTGACCCGTTCCAGAAGGTCCGTATCATCGCTGACCACATCCATCAATTCCAGCGCCGTTCCGTCAGAGCCGGTCTCGATGTAATCAGATAACGATACATCCTGGCTGGATTTCTTCTGGCTGCGAAAATGCATCAGGATCTCATTTTCCACACACCGGGCGGCATAGGTGGCAAGTCTTGCACCCTTGGACGCGTCAAAGGTGGTGATTCCCTTGATCAGCCCAATGGTGCCGATGGAGATCAGATCCTCCTGATCGGCAGTCTGGGCGTAGTACTTTTTCATAATGTGGGCAACCAGGCGCAGGTTGCGTTCGATCAGGACATTCCGCGCCTCCAGATCTCCCTGGGCAGACAGTGCAAGATAATGCCGTTCCTCCTCCGGCGTCAAAGGCTTGGGGAAAGAACCGGTGGAAAGCTGCAGTGAATACATCAAACCGCTGAGCATCAGCCAAACGGCGGCGATCATACGCCTCACCTCCACTGCAAGGCTATTCAAAGCAGCAAGTCCATTTTCCTGACAAATTTCCCGGGGGCTGTCCTTTCATGGGTACGCCCTGCACGGACTTTTTTGCGTCCAAGGCGGAGTTTTGGCATTTTTTTGTTGATTCTCAGGGCGCGGTGGTGTACAATCACAGTATGTTTGTACAGAAAGAGTGAAAGTATATGCGCATTGTTATCAAGGTAGGCACCTCCACGCTGGCACATGCCGGCGGCCGGCTGAATATCCGCCGGGTGGAGCTGCTGTGCAAGGTTCTCAGTGATATGAAAAATGCAGGCTGTGAGATCGTTCTGGTCTCCTCCGGTGCCATCGGCATGGGCGTGGGCAAGCTGGGACTGTCCGGCAGACCTGAAGATATGCCCGGTAAGCAGGCAGCCGCTGCTGTAGGTCAGTGCGAGCTGATGTATACATACGACAAGCTGTTTGCTCAGTATAATCATACGGTGGCACAGATCCTGCTGACTGCCGATGATATTCAGGATAAACGCCGCAGCAGCCATGTCCACGACACGCTGGACCGGCTGCTCAGCTGGGGCGTGCTTCCTATCGTCAACGAAAACGATGCCGTCGCCATCGATGAGATCGGCATCCATACTACCATTGGCGAAAACGACAGTCTTTCTGCCATCGTGGCAAAGCTGGTCGGTGCGGATCTTTTGGTGCTGCTGTCTGACATCAACGGCTTGTACACCGCCGATCCCAGAGTCGATCCCAATGCCACCTTGATCCCTCAGGTGGATGCCATCACCCCCGAGATCCTGTCCCTTGCCGGTGGTACCGGCTCAGCGCTGGGCTCCGGCGGTATGACCACCAAGCTCAAGGCCGCACAGCTTGCTACCGCCGCAGGCATTGATATGATCATTGCCAACGGCGAAGATCCGGAAGCCCTGTATGCCCTTCTGGAAGGCAGGAACATCGGTACCCGATTTTTGGGAAGGAGAGACGCATAATGACTACTTTGGATATTTTGAAGGCTGCAAAAGCCTGCGCACCCACTCTTGCCGCTGTGGATACTCAGCTGAAAGACCGGGCACTCAGCGCTATGGCAGATGCCCTTGAAAACGCCTGCGACACCATCCTGCAGGCCAACGCCCTGGATATGGAGAATGCCAAGGATCACCTGTCCCAGTCCATGCTGGACCGCCTTGCTCTGAGCAAGGACAGGATCCACGCTATGGCAGAAGGTATCCGTCAGGTGGTGCAGCTGCCTGACCCTGTAGGCCGTATCCGCAGCCGGGTAGAGCGTCCCAACGGCATCGTTATCGACCGGGTAGGCGTACCTATGGGCGTGGTAGCGACCATCTATGAAAGCCGCCCCAATGTGACCTCTGATGCTGCCGCCCTTGCCATCAAGGCAGGCTCCGCCTGCGTGCTGCGCAGCGGTAAGGACGCGTTCCTCTCTGCCAACGCCATCGTGTCTGCTATGCAGACAGGTCTTGCTGCCGTAGGGCTGAAGCAGGAACTGGTACAGTTGGTGCAAGACACCACCCGGCAAAGCGTCCGGGGTCTGATGGGAGCCGTAGGCTATGTGGATCTGCTGATCCCCAGAGGCGGTGCGGGGCTGATCAGGGCTTGCACCGAGGGCGCAAAGGTCCCCTGCATCCAGACCGGCACCGGCATCTGCCACATTTATGTGGATAAGGATGCGGACCAAAACATGGCGCTGAATATCATTGAAAACGCCAAGACCAGCCGTCCCTCGGTCTGTAATGCCGCGGAAAGCTGTCTTGTCCACAAGGATATCGCCAAAGAATTTTTGCCTAAGCTTCAAAAACGGTTGGTTGCAGACCGGCAGGTAAATCCTGTAGAGCTGCGGCTGGACAAAGCCGCTGCCGCCATCATCCCCGGCACAGCCGCAAACGAGCAGGACTTTGATACTGAATATTTGGACTACATTCTTGCCGTTGGAGTTGTGGAGGACGCGGATCAGGCAATGGCGCACATTGCCCTTCACTCCACCGGTCACAGCGAGTGTATCGTCACCGCAAATGAGGCTGTGGCAGAAAAATTCACCCGGGTCGTGGACAGTGCGGCAGTGTATGTCAATTGCTCCACCCGGTTCACCGACGGCGGTGAGTTCGGTCTGGGCTGTGAGATCGGCATTTCCACCCAGAAGCTCCATGCCCGTGGTCCCATGGGTCTGGATGAGATCTGCACCTATAAATATGTGATTCACGGAGATGGACAGATCCGGTAAGGAGGTTTTACTATGAACAATACCTTTGGTTTTATTGGAACCGGTAATATGGGCGGTGCCCTGGCACGGGCTGCCGCCAAAGCAATGGCAGCCGAGAATATTCTGCTGTCCGACAGCTACGCTCCCGTAGCGGAAAAGCTGGCACAGGAGCTTGGCTGCAAGGCGGTTTCCGTTGATACCGTCGCCGCCACTGCCGGCTTTGTGTGGCTGGGTGTCAAGCCTCAGGTCATGGCAGGCATGCTCAGCGGAATCGCCCCCACTCTGGCAGCAAGGAAAGACAGCTTCGTGCTGGTATCCATGGCAGCCGGTGTTTCCATCAGCGATATTCGCCGGATGGCAGGCGGCGACTACCCGGTGATCCGGATCATGCCCAATATCCCTGTCAGTGTTGGCGGCGGTGTGATCCTGTATGACGCTACCGAGAATGTGCCCCAGGAAGCTGTGGACACCTTCTGCAAGGCTATGGAATTCGCCGGTCTTGTGGATCGGCTGCCGGAAAAGCTGATCGATGCCGGCAGCGCGCTTTCAGGCTGTGGACCTGCCTTTGCCTGCCTGTTCATTGAGGCGCTGGCAGACGGCGCTGTTGCCTGCGGTCTTCCCCGCGCCCAGGCTGTCAGCTATGCGGCACAGACCTTAGCCGGCACTGCCAAGATGCTGTTGGAAAGCGGTATGCATCCCGGAAGTCTCAAGGATGCGGTCTGTTCTCCCGGCGGTTCTACCATTGCCGGCGTGGGCGCTTTGGAGCAGGGCGGTTTCCGGGCAAGCGCCATGGAAGCTGTGACAAGCGCTTACCAAAGAACCCTGGAATTGGGAAAATAAACAAATATCATCCGTTTTTTTCTTAAAAAAACGGCATCTAAGCATGTATTTTTTGTTTTACAAAGATAAACTGTTGTATTATAATAGGAAAGTAAATTGACAATCGGCGAAAGCCGCAATCTATTTGTCAGATTAGGAGTGTTGACCATGGGCCGGATGTTAGGCACAGTTTCTATGGGTGTCCGTGCTCCCATCATTCGCCAGGGCGATGACCTGGTGCAGATCGTTACCGATTCTATCGCTGCTGCGATCCAGTCAGGTGAGCTGACCCCCCGTGACCGGGATGTGGTAGCTATGACCGAAGCTATCGTTGCCCGGGCACAGGGCAACTACGCAAGCGTAGACAATATTGCCCAGGATGTGCGTACCAAGCTGGGCGGCGAGACCGTGGGTGTTATTTTCCCCATCCTCAGCCGCAACCGTTTCGCCATCTGCCTGCGCGGTATTGCCAAGGGCTGCAAAAAGATCGTTTTGATGCTCAGCTATCCCTCCGATGAGGTTGGCAACCACCTGATCGACTGGGATCTGATGGATGAGCATGGCGTTGATCCTTACCGGGATGTACTCTGCGAGGAGAGCTACCGCAAAATGTTCGGCTATATCAAGCACCCCTTCACCGGTGTTGACTATGTGGAGTACTACAGTCAGCTGATCCGCGAGAGCGGCGCTGATGTGGAAGTCATCTTTGCCAACGATCCCCGGGCGATCCTTAAGTATACCAAGAATGTGCTGCACTGCGATATCCACACCCGTGTCAGAACCAAGCGGCTTCTGAAGGCTGCCGGTGCTGAGCGTGTATTTGGTCTGGATGAGCTGATGACTGCCCCCATCGATGGCAGCGGCTGTAACGAAAAGTACGGTCTTCTTGGTTCCAACAAAGCCACTGAGGACACCGTTAAGCTGTTCCCTCGCCAGTGCCAGCAGATGGTTCTGGATATCCAGGAAAAGCTTTTGGAGCTGACCGGCAAGCACATTGAGGTGATGGTCTACGGCGACGGCGCGTTCAAGGATCCCGTGGGCAAGATCTGGGAGCTGGCTGACCCTGTGGTCTCCCCTGCCTACACCCCCGGTCTGGAGGGTACTCCCAACGAGCTGACGCTGAAGTATTTGGCAGATAACGACTTTGCCGGACTT
>JAZOSG010000176.1:0-2572 GCA_045657005.1 Faecousia sp. | reverse complement strand
CTGACCATGTGGGGCGTTCCGGTGTTACTGTGCTGCCCAAATCGGTCAAATCCACCATGGGGGAAAAACGCAAATAGCCTTTGGCAACTGCATAATTCAGAACGGCGTTGAGCTGCTTCTGTGTTCTGCGGAGACTTGAATCAGCCATTGGTGTTCCGTTGCGAGTGATGTAGGACTTCATATACTGCTGCCATGTCTGCAGCATCTCGGTGTCAATATCCTTGATTTTGACATCCCTAAAATGGGGCAGAATAAACGCCTGCGCATCGTCCTTTGCCTTGAGGCTGCTGCGCTTCAATTCTTTGATTTTAGGTGTGTTTCGGTACTCTTCCCATACCTGTCCATAGGTCGGCGCAACGAGCCGCTGAGGGCGTTTCTGTGCCTCTGTGACGGCGGTGTCCGTGTATTCCGGCATAGTTGTGGGTGGCTCAGTATGCCCCAACTCAGCCTCTTGGATGACCTGCTGCACCCATTTTTGTAATTCGATTTCTGCCGCGCGAGCCTCTTTCTGCGTGTCAAAAACCGGGCTCTTCTTCTGATAGTGAATACCTGCGATTGTGTAGTTTACTTTGGCGTACCACTTTACGCCGCGCTTTCGTTGAACCTTGTAAATACCTGTCATTGAACAATGCCCTCCTTGGTCAGTCCGTGCCGCGTTAGAAAATACTCCGCACTTACCTTGCCCGGATGGATGATAAATCCCAGGGCTTTGAGTTCCTTGTTGCATTCGCGGATTACTCTATACGCTTTGCTTTCCTTACATCTGAGGACATCTTGAACATCGTTTACATCATAAAAAATAGGGGTCATTGTAGTACATTTCTCCTTTGAAATAATTGTACTACAATAATGATTTTTTAGGTTTTGCTTGTGCACAAGGGGTATTGCTCGTACCGCATTCGTACCGGATTTTTTCTTGGTATCAAAAAACCTTAGAGCCACAAGGGTTTTTCGATTTCCATAACTGTCCGGTGGACAGTTTCTGCCACCAGTGCAAACACTGGTGGCTACCTTAATTTTTGCTCCTGCGGGGCAAAAATGCATATCGAGTCCCTTCCGGCGTACCAGAAAAAGGCTGTGATTCTGATAGAATCGCAGCCTTTTTCAATGATGTTTTCCTTGCTACGGTGTTGTATAACAGAATCTCTGTATTTTGACAAAATACACCTTGAAATTGCAAGGATTTTCAGCTATACTCAAAATAGGTATATATTTGGTGAGTGTATTTAAGCTGTACAAACAGATGTAAGGAGAGAATATGGATTTTACTGCGCTGAAAAATTTTTTAGATGCCCTCACGTCCTGGCGCATTCCCGGTAACGGCGTGAAGGTGTGCCTGGAGGGAAGAGAAGTCTTTTCCTATACTTCCGGCTATGCGAATGTGGAAAAGCAGATCCCGATGACCTTGGATCACTTTGTGAATATCTATTCCTGCTCCAAGGTTGCTACCGTTACTGCCGCCTTGCAGTTATATGAACAGGGCAAATTCCTGTTGGATGATCCGCTGTATGCTTTTATTCCCGAATTTAAGGAGATGTATATCTCCGATGAAAAAGGCTTGCGAAAGGCAGAGAAGCCTATCACCCTGCGCCAACTGTTTACCATGACCTCCGGTCTAACTTATAACAAGGACACCCAAGCCTTTCAAAAAGCGCGGGAGCTGACCGAAGGTAAGATGGACACTCTCACGGTGATACGCTGTCTGGCATCTGATCCGTTGGCCTTTGAGCCGGGAGAAAGGTGGAAATACAGCCTGTCTCACGATGTGCTGGCGGCGGTGGTGGAGGTGATCTCCGGCAAACGTTTTTCTCAGTATGTTCAGGAGAATGTTTTTGCGCCTTTGGATATCAAAGCTGTTTATCACAATGAATCTGTGCAGGATAAAATGGCTATGCAATATGAGTATATTAACGGAAAAGCAGAGAGCCATATTGCACAGCAGGCCGGTAAAGCGGCCGGAGGTGATGGTTTCTATAAGCCGGTGGGTCTGCAACAGACACTGGAGACAGGCCCTGCATATGATAGCGGTGGCGGTGGCATTACCACAACCATCTCGGATTATTCCAAGCTCTGTGTGGCACTTGCTAACGGCGGTGTGGGCGCCACGGGAGAGAAAATTTTATCAAGCGGCACCATTGATCTGCTACGGACCAATCAGCTCAATGAGGATCAATTGAAGAACTTTAACTGGCCCCAGCTGCGAGGCTATGGCTATGGCTTGGGTGTGCGTACGCTGATCGATAAAGCGGCAGGCTCCACCGGTAATTTGGGCGAGTTCGGCTGGGGTGGTGCGGCAGGTGCTACCGTTCTCGTTGACCCCAAGCTGAAGCTGTCGGTGTTCTATGCGCACCATATGCTCAACCCACAGGAGGATTATTATCAACCCCGGTTGCAGAATGTGGTTTATGGATGTATTTTATAGAAATGAGTCCGTCGGCGTCACCGACGGGTGATACAATCCCCCTTAAAGTAGACACTTGAGAAAACAAAAAGGTTTCAAGACTACTTTAAGGGGATTATATTGGTAATGACCATCGGCAATCACACCTATTATATATATTGTAAATTGCGA
>JAZOSG010000175.1:0-2733 GCA_045657005.1 Faecousia sp. | reverse complement strand
GTTGATGATCACCAAAAAGGGCTTTCCTGTTGCCTTCATATCCGCAATGGCGCGCTTTTCGGCGGCGATATAATCCCTTCTGGGAATGTCCGTGACAGTGCCATCGGTGGTGACCACAAGCCCAATAGAGCAGTGCTCCTCCATGACTTTTTTTGTGCCGAGTTCAGCCGCCTCGGTCATGGGGATCTCGTAGTCGTACCAGGGGGTGGTAACCATTCTGGGCGAGCCGTCCTCCTCAGCACCCACTGCGCCGTCGACCATGTAGCCAACCGAGTCGATCATCCGCACCCGAAGTCTTGCGGTGCCGTCGGGGGAGATCTCTACTGCCTCCTCCGGGACGAATTTCGGCTCGCTGGTCATGATCGTCCTGCCGGAACCGCTCTGGGGAAGCTCATCCCTTGCCCGTTCCTGACGGAAGGGGTCTTCGATCCCCGGAATGACCATTTGCTCCATAATGCGTTTGATCAGTGTGGATTTGCCGGTACGCACCGGACCGACCACGCCGATATAGATGTTGCCCCCGGTACGGGCGGCAATGTCAGCGTAAATATTTTCCATAGCCAGCCTCCTTTTGCGGTTTACCACAGAGTATGTCCCCAAACGAAAGGATAGAACATAATTGCTGTGTCAAAGGGAAAGAAAATCCTTGTTATTTATGCAAAATAACATTTGACAAATGACATAAAAGCCTATATAATATCTAGGCACGACTATGAAGAGGGGGATACTATGCGACTGGGACTGACGGAAATCATCCATTGCCCCGGCGCGTCCATGCCCTTTTCTGGCAGTGTGGATCTGAGCGATCTTCAGTTTGGCACATGCTATCCGGTGAGTGAGCCGGTTCATGCCAGCGGCACGGTGCGCAATACCGCGGATGTTCTGGTCATGAAGGGCAGCATCACAACGCGCCTGCACGGTGTGTGTGACCGCTGCGCCACGGACTTTACCCAGGATGTGGAGATCCCTATCGATGTGGTATTGGTCGAGGAGCTTGCCAACGAAGACAGCGAGGATGAATGGGTGTTCCCCCTGGAGGCAGACACCGCAGATTTGGACGATATCGTGCGAACTGTGTTCGTGCTGAATATGGATTCCAAGCTGCTGTGCAAGCCGGACTGTCAGGGACTTTGCTGCCGTTGCGGCAAGAATCTGAATGATGGTCCCTGCGGCTGCCGGAAAGAGCCGGATCCCCGTTTTGCTGCTTTACAGCAGCTTCTAAACAAGTAAGTATAAGAAACGCTGTTAAAGCAGTTTGAGGAGGTGTCATCCATGGCTGTCCCTAAGTGTAAAGTGTCTAAGGCCCGTCGCGATCAGCGTCGTGGTTCCAACTGGAAGCTGTCCGCTCCCGGCGTAACGGTTTGCTCCAAGTGCGGTGAGCCCGTCATGCCTCACAGAGCCTGCAAGGCTTGCGGCAACTACAACGGTCGTCAGGTTCTGGCTGCCAAGGCTGACTAAGGCAGGAAAAACGCAGAGGAAGGCTAACAGCCTTCCTCTTTTTCCTTGTTTGGAGCAATGTTATTGTTGATTTACATGGCTTTTTGTGCCATAATATAAAGGATTGAAAGGAGTGATCGCCATGGCAAAGCCTTTGGTTGCCATCGTTGGACGGCCCAATGTGGGTAAGTCCATGCTCTTTAATAAGCTTACCGGCCACCGCACCTCCATTGTTGAGGATACTCCCGGCGTGACCCGTGACCGTATCTACGGCGACTGCGAGTGGTGCGGACGGCAGTTCTCCCTGGTGGATACCGGCGGTATCGAACCGGGAACAGACAGTGATATGCTGAAGTTCATGCGCCGCCAGGCAGAGATCGGCATTGAACTGGCTGACTGTATCGTAATGGTCGCAGATGTCCGCACCGGCGTGACTGCGGCAGATGTAGATGTGGCTACGATGCTGCGCAAATCCGGCAAGCCGGTTGCGCTGGCTGTCAATAAGTGCGATTCTGTCGGTCCGGTAAACCCGGATGTGTATGAGTTTTACGGTCTTGGCATCGGGGATCTGTTTGAGGTGTCTGCCGTCCACGGTCACGGCACCGGCGATCTTTTGGACTGGTGTCTGGAGAATATGCCCGAGGAGGACCAGGAGGAAGAGGAAGACGGCACCATTAAGGTGGCTATCGTGGGCAAGCCCAATGTGGGCAAGTCCAGCCTTTTGAACCGGATCCTGGGAGAAGAACGGGTCATCGTTTCCAACATTGCCGGTACTACCCGGGATGCTATCGACTCGGAATTTGAAAACGAAACGGGAAAATACTGTTTTATCGACACTGCGGGCATGCGCCGCAAAAGCAAGGTCGATGATATCATTGAAAAGTATTCCAACATGCGCACCATCAACGCTATCGAGCGGGCGGATGTCTGTCTGATCCTGATCGATGCCAACGATGGCGTGACTGAGCAGGATACCAAGATCGCCGGTCTTGTGCATGAGGCAGGCAAGGCTGCTGTCATCGTGGTCAATAAGTGGGATGCGGTGGAGGACAAGGAAACCAACACTATGCGTGACAAGGAAGCCGGCGTTCGCAACGGTCTGAGCTACATGACCTATGCTCCGGTGGTATTCCTGTCTGCCCTTACCGGCCAGCGGGTGGACAAGCTGTTCCAGGTGATCCAGGATGTCTATGCCCAGAATACCAGCCGCATCACCACCGGTGCGCTGAACAGCGTTCTGGCAGACGCTACCTCCCGGGTGCAGCCGCCCTCCGACAAAGGTCGCCGTCTGAAGAT
>JAZOSG010000174.1:0-2099 GCA_045657005.1 Faecousia sp. | reverse complement strand
CCTTCGGAGGCACCGCACAGGTAATCGTAGATCACCTTAAAGGCATCCTTGCCATAGTAGTCATCGGAGTTGATGACCGCAAAGGGTGCGCCGCCGATCTCCTCCTTAGCGCACAGCACAGCATGGCTGGTGCCGAAGGGCTTGACGCGGCCCTCGGGGACAGAAAAGCCTTCAGGGATCTTATCCATTTCCTGGAACGCATAGCGGATCTCCATGGGGCATTTTTCCAAACGCTTGCCCACCATCTCCATGAAGTCCTTTTCGATCGCGCTCTTGATGATGATCACGGCAGTTTCAAAGCCCGCCTCGTGAGCATCGAACAGGGAGAAGTCCAGGATCGCCTCGCCCTGACTGCCCACAGGATCGATCTGCTTCAGTCCGCCGTAGCGGCTGCCCATGCCGGCGGCCATGACCACCAGTACCGGTTTTTTTGCCATATGTAATTCCTCCTAAATTGGATTTTTGACTATTATACACCCAAAAGCTGGGTTCCGTCAAGGTAGATATCCTCTTTGCGCAGGAGCTCCCAGTCAAAGTGGGCGGCAAGCTCATCTGCGCTGATGGGGATGTTGCGGCAGATCAGACCGGCGGAAAACGCCAGCGTTCCGATCAGCTGCTCCGGTTTCATATGCTTGCGCAGCTGCCCCAGATCCAGATCCCGGTCACGCTTGCTCAGTCGGCGGCCATCCGGTGCCAAGAGCATCGGCACATGGGCGTATACAGGATGGTCAAAGCCAAACAGCTCCTGCAGGTACATCTGCCGGGGTGCGGAGCTGAGAAGATCCATACCCCGAACCACCTCGGTGACCCCGGCAAGTCCGTCATCCACCGTCACCGCCAGCTGATAGACATAGACCCCATCTGCCCGGCGCACCACAAAATCGCCGCAGTCGTGCAGAAGATTTTCCCGGTAAGTCCCCTGTACCAGATCTTCAAATTCCCAGATCCTGTCCGGAACCGTCACACGCCAGGAAGGTGTTCGTCCAGGAGGCACTTCCTTTAGACCCCGGCAGGTGCCGGGATAGACATAAGTACCGTCGGCAAGGTGCGGCGCATCCGCGCTGTGAAGCTGGCTGCGGGTGCAGTAGCAGGGGTACAGAAGACCAAGGTCATTTAATTTTTCGAAATACTTGTCATATACTGCACTGCGCTTGGACTGCTGGGTGGTCTCCTCATCCCAGTCCAGCCCCAGCCACAAAAGATCCTCGCGTAATATGGCAGCATATTCGTCACTGGTGCGCTGGGTATCCAGATCCTCCATCCGAAGAACCATTTTTCCCTTTTTGGAACGGACCGACAGCCACGCCAGCATGGCGGCAAACACATTTCCAAGGTGCATCCGTCCGGAGGGTGTGGGCGCAAACCGCCCCACCACAGGGGATGTTTCCATCATAATAACCCCTCCAAGCCCAGATATTTCCACAAGATCGCACCTACTGCCAGCCCTATCAGGATCAGCAGCAATATCACAAGCCAAGCCGCCCGGTTACGCTTCGGACCTTCCCGGACAGCATCGCTGTAGCGATCCAGATCGGTGTCCGCTTTGTCAGCGTTGTAGGCTTTGTATCCGGTGGCATAATTGCGCAAGCCTCTTCCATAGTCATTGGAGTAATTCCGGTAGACCCCGGAATCCGCCGTCCGGTCATCCTCTTCCAGCAGCTGGTCAAAGGCATCCTCGTCGGGATATTCTTCCTCCTCCGGTCTGAGCTCCTCTTCCTCCTGCAAAAGCTGCTCCTGCAGCCGCTGCAGCGCTTCTTCCCGGTCACGAAACATAAGCGCACCCCCTTTTTTGTATTTTACCCGAAAAGGGGGTGGATGTAAAGTCCGTCCGCTCTATTTCCGACTGACGCACAAAAAGATCTTTTTTTATAAAATGAAAAAACTCCCTCCAAGAAAAGAAGGGAGGGAGATATTTTCAGAGAGAATCAGGCAAGCTTGTTCAGCTGCAGGGTCATGCTGCTCTTCTTGCGGGCAGCAGTATTCTTGTGCAGAATACCCTTGCTGACAGCCTTGTCGACGATCACGATGGCAGCCTTGTAAGCAACCTCAGCAGCAGCGCGGTCGCCGCCAGCCAGAGCAGCCTCGTACTTCTTGATGAC
>JAZOSG010000173.1:0-7297 GCA_045657005.1 Faecousia sp. | reverse complement strand
CCAGCTGGGTGTTGCCCTTGTCGCAGCCGATGGCGTAGTCCTCGGTGACATACTCAGTTTCCAAAATGGTCAGACCTGCGTTGGCTTTTACATACTCCTGCGCGGGAGCGTTGTCAATGATCACGCAGTCGACCTGACCGTTCAGCAGAGCCTGAACAGCGGTAGCACCGTTGTCATAAGCGGTAACATGATCCTCGCCGTAATCATCGCTGGCATAGATGTTGCCGGTGGTTGCGCGCTGGGTGCCGATCATCTGCTCGCCCAGGTTATCAATGGTAACATCAGAGCCTTCCTTAACGATAACGACCTGCTTGCCGGTGGCGTAGGTGTCGGTGAAGTCCATGACCAGCTTGCGGTCATCGTTGACGGTAACACCAGCCATAACGATGTCACTCTTACCCTCGTTGACAGCCAGCAGAGCAGCGTCGAAGTCCACATCCAGGATCTCCAGCTCCAGCCCCAGCTTCTGGGCAATAGCGGTAGCGATCTCTACATCAATGCCGATGTAGTCACCGTTGTCGTCAGTCATCTCATAGGGAGGGAACTCGGCGTTGGTGGACATGATCAGCTTGCCCTCTTCAATGGTGACCAGAGCGTCTTCGCCGGTGGTCTCGCCGTCATTGGCGGCAGGAGTGGACTGGGAAGCGTCCTTGGAAGGTGCGCAAGCGGCAAGAGCCATGACCATGACCAGTGCCAGCACCAGTGCGATTAGCTTTTTCATAACAGTTGATCTCCTTTTCGGATAAATTAATTGGGTATTTCGATGTGTGCATTATAGCACGCATATTATGCATCGTCAATTGTATAAAAGCAACAAAAAATTCGGTCGAAAAGGCATTTGCAACATTAAAGGCTAATGTGAAGTACAGGAGAGTGAATATTATTCGTAAATATTCGTATATTGCAACGCCGGTATTGCCTGTGTTGCGACTGTCGCTGGTTGCATGAAGGGTGTTGCGGTTGCTGGAACAGTATGCATTTTTGGGCAAAATACTAGTTGTAAACCGGATAAAAGTATTATATAATAGAAAAGTTATAAAGATTTCAAACTTCTGAGGAGTAGTTTCTATGATGAATCGAAGTGAAGAACTGAAAAAATATCTGGTTCCCGGCAAGCATGTACATCTTGTAGGCATCGGTGGTGTTTCCATGCGTCCTTTGGGTCTTGTGCTCAAGGGAATGGGCCTGCTGGTAACCGGTTCGGATATGAATTCCTCTGTTTCGACCGATGAACTGATCGCCAAGGGCATCCATGTTGCTATCGGACATGAAGCTGCCAACATTGAGGGCGCTGATTGTGTGATCCGTACCGCAGCAGCCCATAATGATAACCCTGAGATCGCTGCCGCGCGCAGTCAAGGTATTCCGACTTTCGAGCGTGCGCAGGCATGGGGCGTTATCATGCAGGCGTATAAAAATGCTGTGTGTATTTCCGGCACTCACGGTAAAACCACCACCACCTCTATGGTGACCCATATCCTTATGGAAGCTGCTTTTGATCCCACAGTTATGATCGGCGGCTACCTGCCTCTGCTCCGTGCCGGACACAGGGTAGGTAAGGGCGATACCATTGTGCTGGAAAGCTGTGAGTATTGCGATTCTTTCCTGAATTTTTACCCCACGCTGGCTGTGATCCTCAACATTGAGGCTGACCATCTGGACTATTTCAAGGACTTGGCAGATGTTCAGAAATCCTTCCGTCAGTTTGCGCAGCTGTCTACCGGCGGTATCCTTGCAAACGGCGATGATCCTCATGTAGTCACCACCTTGGAGGGGATGGACTACATCAGCTTTGGCCTGAAAGCAGGTAACCGGGTAACGGCAGCAAATATTTGTCCTGACTGGCGGCATCTGGATGTAGTCTGCGACGGTCAGTTCTACTGCCACCTGGATCTGAAGGTTCTTGGCAGACACAACGCACTCAACGCCCTAGCGGCGGCAGGCACGGCATGGATGCTGGGTGTTCCCGGAGAAGCGGTGGCAAAGGGCCTGGCTACTTTCAGTGGTGCAGAGCGCCGCATGCAGTTCAAGGGGCATTTCAACGGCGCAGATATCTACGATGACTATGCCCACCATCCTGACGAGCTGGCAGCTACTATTGAAGCGATGCGCTCTATGAATTATAAGCGAATGGTGGTGGCATTCCAGCCCCATACCTATACCCGTACCAAGGCACTGTTTAACGACTTTGTCCGGGAACTGAAAAAGGCGGATCTTGTGGTTCTTGCGGAGATCTATGCGGCAAGAGAGCGTAACACTGTTGGTATTTCTTCAAGAGATCTTTCCCAACGGGTTACGGGCTCTGTTTACTGTGAGACCCTTCCTCAGGTTACGGAGTGTCTGAGACAGATCGCCCGGGAGGGTGATGTGATCCTGACGGTCGGTGCCGGCGATATCTTCCGAGCAGGCGAGGCACTGCTGAACAAATAAGATGATCCTGCATATACTATTTTCGTAAATGCAGCAGGAAATGAGGCGGTATACATGAAGAAACTGAATGTATGTGTTTTATTCGGCGGCATCAGCCCGGAGCATGCGGTATCTCTGCGCTCTGCGGAGTCTGTACTCAATCATCTGGATTCAGAGAAGTATAATGTTCTGCCTGTGGGCATTACAGAGGAAGGGGAATGGATCCTGTACGCAGGTGACGATTATTCTTTGCTTCCCACCGGGCAGTGGCAGCAGCACCCAGGAAACCGGAAAGCGGCGATCTCGCCTGTGCGCGGCCGGGGAATTCTGTTTTTTGACGGTGAAGCTGTAGCCTGTGAACCGGTGGATGTGGTATTCCCGGTGCTTCACGGTGAAAATGGCGAGGACGGCTCTGTACAGGGACTGCTGCAGCTGGCAGGGATCCCCTGTGTAGGTCCCGGAGTGGCAGCATCTGCAGTGGCTATGGATAAGACCCTGACAAAACTGGTGATGGACAATGCCGGCATCCCTCAGGCGGCATGGCTGCTGGTCCGCGGCAGTGAGCTTGGCAGCCGAATGGAGGCGATCTTGGATGCGGTGGAGGAACGCTTCTGCTATCCTGTTTTTGTTAAGCCTGCCGGAACAGGCTCCTCTGTTGGCGTATCTAAGGCTTCTGACAGACAGGCGCTGCAATCCGCGCTGGTAAATGCAGGGGTGTACGACGAAAAGATCCTTGTAGAAGAGTTTATAAACGGCAGAGAGATCGAGGTCGCTGTCATGGGAAATCAGAGACCTGTGGCATCCGTCTGCGGCGAGATCGACTCCGGTGCTGAATTCTATGACTACGATGCCAAGTATGTTACAGACACCTCTGTTGCCTACATCCCGGCACGGATCGATGAGGAAGTGGCAGAGCAGGTGCGCCAGCTTGCGGTCAAGGCTTACAGTGCCATCGGCTGCCAGGGCTTGAGCAGAGTAGATTTCTTCGTTACCTATGAGGATGACCGGATCGTATTCAATGAGATCAATACGCTGCCGGGCTTTACCTCGATCTCTATGTATCCCAAGCTGTTTGCGGCCAGCGGTGTTCCCTACGATCAGTTGATCGATGAATTGCTGCGGCTTGCCATGGAGGCTGCCCAATGAAAAAGAAGGTAATGCTGTCCATCCTTGGGCGGCAGGCGTATATGGATCAGGAGCCTGATGAGATCGAGCTGGTAACGGAAGGCACACTGGAGTACCGGGACGGCGGATGGGACATCTGCTATGAGGAAAGCGAACTGACCGGCTTGGCAGGCGTGACTACCACCTTCCGTGTGGAGCCGGACAAGGTGATCCTTAACCGCACCGGAAAGCTTCATTCCCAAATGGTTTTTCAGGAGGGGGTAAGCCATGAATCTCTGTACCAGATGGATTTTGGAGCGCTGATGATCACTGTTTGCGCTACGCGAATCATTGCAATGCTGGATGAAAACGGTGGTATGATCGATTTGGTTTACCGCATTGAGATCGAGCAGAGTACAGCAGGCACAGTGGACTATCACTTGGAAATAACACCTGTTGCTTAAAAACCGTGCAACCATCACTGTGATGGCTGCACGGTTTTTGTATACTTTATTCTGTTACTCTTCCGTTGCCAATGCCGGTATCGGAACCGTCATCCGGCAGACCGGCAGTCTCCTCGATCCTGCAGATCACGCCGTCACGCTTTTTGTAGGTGGATTGGTCAATAAAATCCCGGGATAGCAATTCGTCGGTTGTCTTGTCATACTTACAGCGGTAAGTCTTGATTTTATAGCCGGTGTAAGGCTCGGTGATGTAGTCGCCGTCTTTATAGCCCTCTGAATTGTTGGCACTCATGGTCTTGTAGGAAATGCTGTATTCCTGCTTGGAAAGCTCTTCATATTCCAGCTCGACCCTGTAATCTCTGACTTCTGTTCCGATCAGCGTCACAGTTGTGGTACCGCCGGAGGCAGTGGCTTCGATCCGGATGGGGTAGTCAGAGCTGTTGCGGAAACGAAAATCGATAGAGCCCCAGCTTACGGTCGCATCCATACCCAGAGGAACATACCCGGGGGCAAAGCCGTGGTTCTGCCGAACCAATACATCCAACTCCGACATGAGCACACAGTAGTAAAGGGCAGAGGAGACCTGACAGATACCACCGCCGGGAGTCATGACCGTTTCGTTACCGGCATAGGAAGGACCCGGCCGATAGCCTCTGGCAAGGGTACGCTCGCCTAAAGCGTCATTATAGGAGAATACATCTCCCGGATAGAGGATCATGCCGTCGATAGCCTCACAGGCAAGCCGAAGGTTGGTGTCTCTGTCGCTGTCACTAGCGGAGGCAGAACTGTAGGTAGCAAGCTCGTCACGGTACAAGGTTTCGGAAAGCTTTTTTGCGGTAATTTCCGGCGCGATCTTAATGAAGGGAATCTCCACAGTTGAGCCGTAAGGGGCGCTTTCCAGCTTTTTCTTTGCACCTTCCATGTCAAAACCGTAGCCATCCTTGCCCTCAATAGCCTCATAGGTATCCGGATCAAAGCTGGCATCTACCGGTGCTATATAGTATTTCTGGTAAATTGCTTCCAGATCGATAGGAGTCGGTTCGATCATGCCGCATTCACCCTCGACCAGGAATGTATTTCGGCTGTAGGCATCCAGTACCTTCTGGTAAAGGGCGTTCAGATCTAAACCGTATTCCGGCATACCCAGAGTTACAACCAGGGTTTGCTCCGGTGCTGTACCGGTGATGTCGTAGGTGGATTGGCTCAGGGTGCTGCTGTAATTGGCACCCAGCTGTGCAAGGATATCCCGAATGCCCTGTTCATCCAATTCCAGATATTCGGTGATATCTACCACATAGCCGGAGGTCATAGCGATCTGCTGTTGTTCCTGCCGTGTGGCTGGGGAGCCGCTGTTGCCAAATTTATAGGCAGCTCTGACAGCGCCACGGACATCCAACGAGCCGACATATTCCACAGGAATCTGTGCCTGGCTTTCCAAAACCTTGACGACCATAGGCGTTTTGGAATAGGTTCTGGAGGTGGCTGCGCGCACAGCGTCGATAGCATCCGCTTGGGTCATGCCGCCAACATCCACACCAGCAACGCTGATGTTTTCCAAAATGATGCCGTCCAGCTCGGCGTTCTGAAGATAGATATAACCGGCAGCAACGCCGATTGTAATGGCGACGACAGCAATACAGATGGCTACGATACCGGCTGTGCGGTTTGAGCCGGAAGATTTTTTCTTTTTTGACTTACGCCGTGAGCCTGACATGGAACGGTAGGCGTTATCCAGTTCGTCCTGTTCCCGCTGGGCACGGGTGCGCTTTTTGTTGCTGTTTGCCATGGAGCGCAACTCCTTTCTCTGTGTTTACGAACATTGTAGCATATTATCGACAAAATGCAAGTTACAGATGTTTAGCCAAGTGCTCGATAAATACTTTGGATTGGCGAAGACTGTCCACACCGGATGCCAGCTTCAGCTTCAGAGTGGGCTGTTTTGCAGAGGCAATAAACTGAACGCGGTTTTTGTACTCCGGTTCTGCGCACAGGGCACTGATAGCTTCCAGATTCAGCTCTGTCAGCGTAAAGAGAACATCGCCGGCTTTCTGACGGATATCCTGAATGTGGACTTTTCTGGCGTTTGCCCGAAGCAGGGCGATCTCGATCAGGTTCAGTACGCCCTTTGGCGGATCGCCGTAGCGGTCAATGATCTCATCGAGCAGATCGTCCGCGTCAGCCTGCTCACGGATTGCAGCCATGCGGCGGTAAAGATCCATCCGCTCCTCACCCCGGGATACATAATCTTTGTCCACATTTGCGGTCACATTCAGGTCGGCAGTGCAGTCCGGCTCCTTAGGTTGCTCGCCGCGCTCCTCAAGAACTGCCTCATCCAGAAGCTTCAAATACATGTCATAACCAACGGACATCATATGCCCGGACTGCTCTGCACCCAACAGATTACCGGCGCCACGGATCTCAAGATCACGCATAGCGATCTTGAAGCCGGATCCGAACTCCGCAAAATCCCGAACGGCTGCCAGCCGCTTTTCGGCAATCTCTGTCAGTGACTTGTCGGGACGGAAGGTAAAGTATGCGTAAGCATGGCGTGTGGATCGCCCCACACGGCCTCTGAGCTGATGCAGCTGGCTCAAACCAAACCGGTCTGCGTTTTCAATGATCAGAGTATTGGCATTAGGGATGTCCAGACCTGTTTCAATAATGGTAGTGCAGACTAAGACTTGGATCTCACCGTCAGCCATGGCGTGCATTACATCGCCTAGCGCGTCTTCGCCCATTTTTCCGTGGGCAACGGCAACGCTTAAACCAGGGATCCGCTTTTTCAGAGCGGATGCACACTGGTCGATGGTCTCCACACGGTTGTGCAGATAGTACACCTGACCGCCCCGTTCCACCTCCCGGCGAATGGCATCGTCAAGGATAGCGTTGTTGTGCTCCATCACAAAGGTCTGTACCGGATAGCGGTCTGCAGGGGGCTCTTCAATAGTGGACATGTCACGGATCCCGGACAGTGCCATGTTCAGTGTCCGGGGGATGGGGGTTGCGGACAGGGTCAGAACATCCACACCCTTGGATATTTCCTTCAGTCGCTCCTTATGGCTGACACCGAACCGCTGCTCTTCGTCAACGATCAGCAGACCCAGATCCTTAAATTGAACGCTTTTTTGAAGCAGCTTGTGGGTGCCGATGATGATATCTACAAGCCCGGTTTGTAGCTTTTGCAGAGTCTTTTTTTGCTGCGTCGGAGTGCGGAACCGGCTCAGTACATCAATGTTGACCGGGAATCCCCGGAATCGGGAGATCGCAGTATTATAGTGCTGCTGTGCCAGAACGGTGGTAGGAACCAGGATCGCTACCTG
>JAZOSG010000172.1:0-13540 GCA_045657005.1 Faecousia sp. | reverse complement strand
CTGTGCCCGGTAACGCAATTGCATTCGTAATCCACCATTTTTTAACGCAGTAACGATACCGAGCGGGTCAGGGAACTAACGAATTGATAGGCACTTTGCACGAATTGTCCGGCGGCACTGCCGCCCGCTAAACTGGAATTTAACCATTCTATATATAAAAAAAAGGACCGCAATGCGGTCCTGTTGCAGGTTTTGTACAGCTTAGCCCTTCTGGTTGTAATCCGCGCACAGCAGATTCATAGCCTTGGACAGCTTATGCAGGTAAATGAACGGGCCAACCACGATGAAGGAGCCCAGAACATTCCAGCCCCAGAAGGAGCCTGCACCGAAGCTGTAGCCAATTCCGCGGCGGCTCAGCTCCGCGCCGATACGGGCAGAGATCTTATGGTACCAGACAATGAAGCCAATGCCCATGGTGATGGGGCCTACCAGGAAATACAGCAGGCAGAAGTGCATTGTCTTCTTGCCGTCATACCGGGCAGCGATCTGATTGATATCCGTGGAGATACTGGAAAAGTACACGATGCTGTAGATGCCGAGGGTGATGATGTTCAACAGAATGTACTTCAGCAGGCCGCGCTTGGTGTGGATCTGTGCTACGGGAGCCGTGTTGATGACTTGTTCCTCCATAAATAAGTACCTCTCTTATATTATTTTTGCTGGGGGATACACTGATTATATACTATAATTATCTTCTGTGTCAACAAGAAATGCCCACCGGTGAAGGTGGGCATTGGTTACCGTTTTTCAAAGTCTTCTGCGCCGTGCTTGCACCAGGGGCAGATAAAATCTGCAGGCAGCTCCGCGCCTTCGTAGACATAACCGCAGATCTTGCAGACCCAGCTTTCCTGCTTTGCAGGCTCAGGCTTGGGCTTGACATGGTCAAAATAATACTGATAGGTCATGCTGGGCGCTTGGGAGAGTACCTTTGCGTCGGTCACATCCGCAATAAACAGGGTGTGGGTGCCGCAATCTACCGTATGCGTGACCTTGCCGCTGATCACGGCATTGGTGCAGCCCTCGATGTAGCGAAGACCGTTTTCCGTGCGCGCCTCGGGGATATTGGCAAATTTATCCGTATCTCTGCCAGACTGGAAGCCGTAATGCTGGAACACCCAGAACACCGCATCCTGGGACAGCACCGATACATTAAAAACGCCGGTTTGCAGGATCATATCGTGGGTCAGGTTCTGCTTACTTACCGCCACCTGGATCTGCTTGGGTGTGTCGGTGATCTGGATCGCCGTGTTGATAATACAACCGTTGTCCTTGCCATCCTGTCTTGCCGTCAGCACAAACAGGCCGTAGCTCAGCTTAAAAAGGGCGTTATTATCCATAAGTTCCCTCCTTACTCAAATGCGGACAATGCCAGCTTGAACGCGCCGTAAGCGCCTGCGTCATTTCCCAGCGTGGCAAGGGCAAAGCGCACAGGGGAGACCGCATGGAACACATATTTTCCAAAGTGCCGCTGCACACCTTCCAGCAGAGGCTTTCCTGCCTTGCTGACGCCGCCGCCCAGAACCACTGCCTCCGGATCGACCACATTACAGATATTTGCCAAAAATTCGCCCATGTAGGCATATGCCTGCTCCAGGATCTCCTGCGCCAAAGCATCCTTTGCGCCCGCTGCGTCAAACACATCCTTGCAGGTAAGGTTTTCCATAGCGCGCAGGGAAGAGGGGGTGTCCTTTTTCAGTAAATACTGCTTTGCGATGCGGACGATGCCGGTAGCTGAGCAGTACTGCTCCACACAACCCCGTTTGCCGCAGCCGCAGACCTCTGTTTCCTCCCGGTTCAGCACCATATGACCGATCTCGCCGCCTGCGCCATGGACACCGTGGAGCACCTGTCCGCCCACGACGATTCCGCCGCCAACGCCTGTGCCAAGGGTCGCAAACACCATATTGTCGCAGCCCTGGCCACCGCCCTTCCAGCACTCGCCCAACGCCGCAACAGAGGCATCATTGCCGGCCTTTACCGGAAAGCCGGTGAGTTTTTCCAGCTCTTTTTCAATGTTGAATACGCCCCAACCCAAATTCACACACTTATTGACTGTTCCGTCAGGACGCACTGGGCCGGGTACACCGATACCGATGCCGATAACCTGGGCAGGGGAGATGCCCTTTTGCGCCATATAGCCCTTTACGGACCGGGCAATATCCGGCAGGATCTGCGTGCCGGAATCCTCTGTGACCGTGGGGATCTCCCATTTATCCAGAAGCGTTCCCTCCCGGTCAAAATAGGCGATCTTGACCGTTGTGCCGCCCAAGTCTACACCAAAACCGTATTTCATATTTGACTTCCTCCTTCTAGGATGGATCTGTTTTTCCTTAATTATACAGGCAACCCCCAAAAAAAGCTATAGCAAATTCTTTATATAAAATTTTTCGAAAGTTTTTTTCAGGGCTTGCCTTTCTGCCGGATTTAGAGTAACATATAATTAAACTTAGAAAGGATGGTATACCTTTATGATAAAAGTTGATATTTCCAATGTGTGGGGACAGCTGTCTCTGCCGGATCTGCTGGCTACCGAAAAGGAAGTCTTTGCCGCCCATCAGACCCTGACCGAGGGCAGCGGCGAGGGTAACGATTTCCTGGGCTGGCTGGATCTGCCTGTTACCGAGGAGACCGACGAGATCCGCCGCATCCGTGCCGCCGCAAAGCGCATCCGGGAAACAAGTGATGTGTTTGTGGTCATCGGCATCGGCGGCAGCTACTTAGGCCCCCGTGCCGCCATCGAACTGATGCAGGGCGCGAACCACAACATCGGCAAGGGTAAGGGCAACCCCCAGATCTACTACGCCGGTAACACCTTGTCCACCCGTCACTGGAATGAGCTGTGCCGCCTGCTGGAGGGCAAGGATTTCTCCATCGCCATCATCTCCAAGTCCGGCACCACCACTGAGCCTGCCATCGCCACCCGGGCGCTGCGTTGGATGCTGGAGCGCAAGTACGGCACCGAGGGCGCAAAGGCGAGAACCTACGCCATCACCGACCCCGCCAAGGGCGCGCTGCGCCAGATGGCTACCGAGGAGGGCTGGGAGACCTTCGTGATCCCCCCCAATGTAGGCGGCCGTTACAGTGTGCTGACCGCAGTGGGTCTGCTGCCCATGGCAGTTGCCGGCATCGATCCTATGGAAGTCATGCGCGGTGCTGCTCAGGCAAAGAAGGTTTACGACATCCGTTCCTTTGAAAACCCCGTGTGGCTGTACGCCGCTACCCGGAACCTGCTATACCGCAACGGCAAGGCCATTGAGATCCTGGAGTCCTTTGAGCCTGGCTTCAAGATGATGGGCGGCTGGTGGCAGCAGCTCTACGGCGAAAGTGAGGGCAAGGACGGCAAGGGCATTTTCCCTGTCACCGCCGAGTTCACCCCCGATCTGCACTCCCTGGGTCAGATGATCCAGCAGGGCGAGCGCAACATTTTCGAGACCATGGTTCGATTCGACGCTCCGGAAGCCAAGCTGACCATCGGCTCTGACTACAAGAACCTGGATGCTTTGAACTATCTGGAGGGCAAGACTCTGGACTTTGTGGACGAGAAGGCATTCCTTGGCACTCTGGCAGCCCATGTGGACGGCGGCGTGCCGGTGATCACCATGGACATGGGCGAGCTGAATAACGAGAAGCTGGGCGAGATGTTCTACTTCTTCGAGCTGGCCTGCGGCGTTTCCGCTTACATGCTGGGCGTGAATCCCTTCAATCAGCCCGGTGTTGAGTTCTACAAGCGCAACATGTTCCAGCTTTTGGGCAAGCCCGGCTACGAGGTATAAAAATTTATTGATAAATATACAATTTCCTGTTGCAAAATTTCCCTATAACTGTTAAAATTATTGTACAGCAACAAGCTGTTTAGCAAAGGAGGAATTTCCTATGATTCAAATTATTATGGGCCTGAAGGGCTCCGGTAAGACCAAGAAGCTGATCGATTCCATCAACGAGGCTGTTGCCAGCGCCCATGGCGATGTGGTTTGCATTGAATACGGCAAGAAGCTGACCTATGATGTCAATTACCGTGTCCGCCTGGTTGATTCCAAGGAGTACGGCATCAACAATCTGGACATGCTGAAGGGTTTCCTCAGCGGTCTGCATGCCGGTAACTTCGATATTACCAATGTGTACATCGATAACCTCTATAAGACCATCGGCACTGACCGTGCCAACGGCGAGGCTTTCATCCTGTGGTGCGCAGAGTTTGCTGAGGCAAACAACATGAACATCACTGTCACCGTCTCCGACGATCCTGCCGGCGCATCCGAGGCTGTTAAGAAGTATCTGTAAAATCATCACAATGTAAAAACACACAGGCATCTGCCTGTGTGTTTTTGTTTATTCGGCATAAAATTGAAAAATGAAGAGAAATATGGTTGACAAATTATTCTTCTATCGATATACTGATATCGATAGAAGAACAGCTTTCTATTCAGCCTTAGTTCAAAGGAGTGTTTTTTATGAGCAAAATCAGTGTGATCGGTGCCGGCAGCGTCGGCGCGACCATTGCCAACGATCTGATGATCCAGGGTGTCGCCTCTGAGATCGTCCTGATAGATATTAACGATAAGAAGGCAAGGGGAGAGGCTCTTGATGTGTATCAGGGTGCGCCTTTCCAGTCTCCTGCCATCGTCCGTCCCGGCGAATATCCCGATGCGGCAGAGTCCGACATCGTGATCATCACCTGCGGCTTTCCCAGAAAGCCCGGCATGACCCGTCTGGATCTTGCCCAAACCAATGTCAACATCCTCAAAGAGGTTGCAGGCAATGTCGTTCCCCACGCGCCCAATGCGGTCTATGTCATCGTCTCCAATCCTGTGGATATTTTGACCTACGTGTTCACCAAGATCTCCGGTCTGCCTGAGCGTCAGGTGATTGGCTCCGGCACTATCTTGGATACCAGCCGCCTGCAGGCAGAGCTGGCAAAGCGGTTCTGGATCAGCCCTAAAAATGTCCACGCCCATGTATACGGCGAGCACGGCGACAGCTCTTTCGTGCCCTGGTCTTTGGTGCATATTGCCAATAACCATATCGACGCTTACAAGGATGCCTCTCCTGACCGGGACCGGATCGACTGGAATCAGGATTACGAAGAGGTGGAGCAGTATGTGAAGAAATCCGGCGGCACCATCATCGAAAACAAAGGCGCGACCTTCTACGCGGTGGCTATGTCCGTATGCCACATTTGCAAGTGTGTATTCTCCGACGCGGGTACAGCCCTGACCGTTTCTACCATGATGCACGGTGAATACGGCGTGGATGATGTATGTTTGTCTACCCTGTGTCTGGTAGACCGCTCCGGTGTCCGGGGCAAGATCCTGACTCCCTTGACAGAAGAGGAGACCGAGAAATTCCAGGCAAGCGCCGCAAAGCTTAGATCCGTTATCGATCAGATCCAGTACTAAAACATCCCGGGGAGGAAAGTAAAGGCTTTCCTCCCCGGATTTTTTAATTTGCGACTTAAATTCCAGTTTATCGAGCTATTTGAAAATCTCTGTTGTCATTGCGAACCAGTGCTCACACTGGTGTGGCAATCTCAAAAAAACAAGCTATACCAATAGATTCCCACGCCAGTCTGCGGACTGGCTCGGAATGACAATTGGTTGGTTGCGTGTCGACAGACAGCTCGATAAACTGGAATTTTAAAACGGAAAAGGGAGAGAACCGGTTGGTTCTCTCCCAAACATTTTACTGTCCCATCAGGATCTTGGCAAGCTCAGAATCCTCATCCAGGATCACCGTTTTCTCTTCGCCTGTCAGGCTCTGCTTCAGCGCATCCAGCGCCAGAGTGAATTGGTAAAAATCCTTCTTATCCGCGGTATTATACGCCGCGGCAAGCCGGCGCATATACTCTGCTTCGCCCTCTGCCTCCAGCTTTGCTGCTTCAGCCTCAGCGTTGGAGACAATGATATTTACCTGCTTATCCACATCGTTGCGGATGATGGATGCCTCATAATTGCCGTCGGCAGTGTACTTTTCCGCCATCTGGTTTCGCTCGGAGATCATCCGGGAATAGACCGCGTTCAAGTTACTCTCCGGCAGGTCGAACTGCTTGATCTTCACATCCTCCACCTGGATTCCGTAGGTGGCTGCCTGCGCATCTACGGTGGTGGTGATACCTTCATAAATATCGTTACGCTCCGCGCCGTCATTCATATTGATGATATCCGCCTGCGCCAGCGTACCCATAGCGATCTTCATAGCGGTGTATGTGATGGCATTGAGCCGTTCCTCTGCCTTCGGGGCAGTACCTAAAGCCCGGTAGAACTGCTGAGGATCGGAGATCTTCCACAGGATATAGCAGTCAACGGTCATGGTCTGCTTATCGGAGGTCAGTACCTCAGAGGGCGGAATGTCATAAATCTGGGTCGCCTTGGAGAAGTACTTGACTGTATCCACAAAGGGGATCTTAAAGTGCAGTCCTGCGGTATCGACAGTATTGACGATCTCCGAAAAACGGAATGTGCAGGCATACTGATTTTCCTCAACAGTATAAAAGGCGCTGCCGGATACAATTAGAAATGCCAGCACAAGGACGCTTACGATAATGATCCATTTTTTCATATTCAGTTGCCTCCTTCCTTAACAAGGGATTCCAGCGGCAGCAGCATATCCACGCCGGAGCCGTCGCCTGTGTTGATATACAGCTTGACACCGGGCAGGATCTGGGAGATCGCCTCGTAGTACATGCGGCTGCGTGTGATCTGGGGATTCTGGGCATACTCGGTGTACATCGCTTCAAACATAGCCACCTGCTGAACTGCCTCGTTGATGCGCTTCTGGCGCAGATACTCGGCATTCTGCAGCAGCTGGTCTGCCTTTGCCTGGGCATCGGGCAGCTGGGCGTTCTGATATGCCTTGGCATCATTGACCACTGCTTCTGCCTGCTGCTTGGCAGTTTCCACCGCCTTGAAGGCTTCGATGACCTCCTGAGTAGGGGGCTCGGAATCCTGGATGCGCACATCCACCAGCGTCAGTCCGATATCGTACTCCTGCAGGATCTGGGTCACTAAGTCCTTGACCTGCATCTGGATATTCACCTTGCCGTCGGTCAGAACCGCGTCCACAGAGGTGGAGCCGACCACATTGCGCACCTGGCTTTGGATCAGATTCCGCAAAATCAGCTCCGGGTCATTGGAGGAATACAGATACCGCTCGGGGTTTGAGATCTTGTACTCCACGAAAAAGTCTACATTCACAATGTTGTAATCGCCGGTGATCATGGTGCTTTCGTTGGTTTTTACTGCATAATTACCGTCGGATTCTGTGCTGTAGCCCAGCTCGATCTTCTGGTAAACATTTACATCCACCTTTTGCACCTTCTGGATGCCGAAGGGCAGCTTGAAGTGCAGGCCGGCATCTGTCACATCCGTGACCTTGCCAAAGGTGGTGACCACCGCTTGCTGTTTATCGTCTACCGTGTAAAAACAGGTAAACAGTGCCACCAGCACTACCACCGCTGCCACAGCGATCAGAATGATCCTGGAAAGCTTATCCCACTGCACGGGCTTTCCCTGACCCTGGTTCGGCGACCACCGGTATGTTCCGTTGTTTTCCATAGTCATACTCCTTTTTGAATTTTTATAACTCGTCCAACATTTTTTCTGCTTCCTGACGCATCCGGGCGGCAAGCCAAGCCGTCAGCATGATGCGCAGTACCTGCTTTACCCGCGCCCTGGCGCCGGGGACCGGTTCAGCGTAGTCCGCCATGGCCTGCTCCAGAAGGGCATCCCGTTCCTCCTCGCGATAAAGCTCCTTTGCCCGGGCTGCCAGATGGACAAACATGAAATACAGCTGAGAATCATCGATCACATCATCGCTCTCATCGTCCAGCTGGCCGTTAATATAGCCAAGCATACCGCAGATACGCTCCATAGGCAGAACGCTTTTGAGCATATTGATATTGATGATCCGGCAAAGCTGCCGCAGGGTATAGCGCTTGCGCTCCGGGGGAACCAGAAAACCTCTTTTGACCCAGTTCTGCACTGTGTAAGGTTCCAGCCCTGTGATGCCGGATACCTGGCTCAGCACAATACCTCCAGCCAGAAACATAGAGTGAAACACATCCTCGATATGCTCCGCATCCTGACGGGGGATCTCAAGGACTGTTCCGGGAATCGTCCATTTCATTTTGTCGCACCTCCATGGTTTGTGGTGATATGATAATATCACATGGTTATATGATTGTCAATAGTTATTTTATAATTTTTTATTTCCCTTTACCGATACGCATTTTACTCTTTACGAATCCAAAAAAGTGTTGTACAATATATAAAATATAATGCGGAGGTATGGACTGATGAACTGCTTGAAATGCGGAAAAGAAACATCGAACGGCCAAGTTTTTTGCCCGGACTGCCAGCAGGTCATGCAGCAGTACCCGGTCAAACCGGGAACCGCTATTCATCTGCCCCACCGGGATACCGCTGCTGACAAAAAGCAGTACGACCCACGCAGAGAGCCTTCCCGGGCGGATACCATTGCCCAGCTCCGCAGAATGATCCACTGGCTTACGGCAACCGTTGCTGTTCTGTCGGTGCTGCTGCTTCTGACTGCGTCTATGCTGATACACACCCTGGATCAAAACAGTGCGGCAAATACCATCGGCAGAAACTATACCACCTCCGATTCCGTGAATCAGCCTTGAATGTTTCACGTGAAACATCATTAACCATCCGAAAGGACTACCTTATGGGAAAGATACTTGCTGTGGTGAATCAGAAGGGCGGCGTGGGTAAGACTACCTCCGCTGTAAATCTGACCGCCGCGTTAACAGAAGCCGGAAAGAAAGTCCTGCTTTGTGATTTTGATCCCCAGGCAAATGCCACCTCCGGAATGGGCGTGGACAAGCGAAAGATCAAACATTCCATCTATGATGTGATCATTAATGATGTACCGGTGCAGGAGGTAGTGGTAGAGACCCCCTTTGGTGATATTCTCCCCTCCTCTGCCGATCTGGCAGGCGCTGCTGTGGAGCTGCTGTCCATGCAGGAGCCTAACTTCCGCTTAAAGAAAGCCTTGCAGAGCATCCGGGACGCATACGATGTGATCTTCATCGACTGCCCTCCCTCTCTTGAACTGCTGACCGTCAACAGTCTGACAGCCTCCGACGGCATTTTAGTGCCGGTTCAGTGCGAATACTACGCGCTGGAAGGTCTGGTGGACCTGATGACCACCCTGCGCCTTATTAAAAAGCGCATCAATCCCGATCTCGAGATCTTTGGCGTGGTGCTGACCATGTTTGACGGACGGACAAACTTTTCCACTCAAGTGGCACAGGAAGTCCGCCGCCATTTTCCCGGAAAGGTCTTTGCCACCGTTGTTCCCAGAAATGTCCGTCTGGCAGAAGCCCCCAGTCACGGTCTGCCGGTGACAGTCTACGATAAGCATAGCCGTGGCGCGGCTGCCTACAAGGCGATCGCGCAGGAAGTAATCAAAAAACTGAAGAAAGGGTGATAAGATTGCCCCCGAAAAAAGGATTAGGCAAAGGTGTCGGCGCGCTGATCCCTATCGAAGAGGAAGTGTTCGGAGAAAAAAGCGCTTATCAGCTTTTGCCCATACACAGAGTTGAGCCGAATCCCGGACAGCCGCGCCGGGATTTTGATGAGGAGGAGCTGCAATCTCTTGCGGATTCTATTTCTGTCCACGGCATCGTGCAGCCTCTGACTGTCCGTGAGATCTCTGACGGGCATTATCAGATCATTGCCGGTGAACGCCGCTGGCGTGCCGCTCGGATCGCCGGGCTGAATGAAGTGCCTGCTGTGATCATTGAGGCAGATGACCGCAAGACCATGGAGCTTGCCCTGATCGAGAATCTGCAGCGGCAGGATCTGAACCCAGTGGAAGAAGCCTTGGGCTACCGTACCTTAATGGATGAGTACGGCCTTACCCAGGAGGATACCGCTAACCGGGTGGGAAAATCCCGTCCTGCCGTGGCAAACGCCCTGCGTCTGCTGTCTCTGGCACCGGAGGTGCTGGAAATGGTGCAAAAGGGTGAGCTGTCCGCCGGTCACGCCCGGGCAGTATTGACCCTTAAAACAGACAAGCTGCAGCTCCAGGCGGCAAGGAAGATCGCCAATCTGGGACTTTCTGTCCGTCAGGCAGAGATGCTGTGCAAGAATATGGCAAAAGAGCCTGCTCCCAAGCAGGAGACCTTCTTTGCTGTAGATTATGTGGCAGAATGTGAAAAAGCACTGTCCAAGCAGCTTGGCAGAGGTGTCAAGATCGTCAACGGCAAGCGCAAAGGGCGCTTTGAACTGGAATTTTACGGTCAGGAGGATCTGCAGGTCCTTCTGGACGCCTTAATGAAATTGAAGAAGTAAACCACGAAGGAGAGAGTTTAAAATGCTGGATATCAAAAAAATTAAGAAAAACCCTGATGCTGTCAAAGCCGGTCTTAAGGCGAAAGAGGTTGACTGCGACGCTGTCGTGGATCGGATCCTGGAACTGGATGTTAAGATCCGGGGACTGAAAACCTCCACCGAGACCCAGACTGCCCAGAAAAACAAGCTGGCAAAGGAAAACGGCAAGCTTTTCGGTCAGAAAAAGGGTGCAGAAAAGCAGGGTAAAGACACCGCCGAGATCGATGCGCAGATCGAGGCAAATAAGGCAGAAAGCATCCGTCTGGACGCTGCCATTGCCGACGAAGCCGCCCAGCTGAAGGAGCTGAGCGTGGAATTCCGGACTGCTATGCTGAGCCTTCCCAATCTGCCGGATGCCGACCTGCTTCCCGGCGGCAAGGAGAATAATGAGCCGCTGCGCTATATCGGTGAAAAGCCCAGCTTTGATTTTGAGCCCAAGCACCATGTGGATCTGTGTCAGGGTCTTGGCTTGATCGACTACGAGCGGGGCGTCAAGCTGGCAGGTGCCGGTAACTGGATGTACACCGGTATGGGCGCACGGCTGGAATGGGCGCTGCTGAACTACTTTATCGATACCCACACCGCTGACGGCTATGATTTTATCCTGCCGCCCCATATGCTGGAGTACCAGTGCGGCGAGACCGCCGGTCAGTTCCCCAAGTTTGCTGACGAGGTCTATAAGATCGCCAACCCCACCGACGACCGGATCCACTATATGCTGCCCACCGCAGAAGCGGCACTTTGCAGCATTTACCGTGACGAGATCCTGGCAGAAAGCGAACTGCCCAAAAAGCTGTTTGCCTACACCCCCTGCTTCCGCCGTGAGGCAGGCTCTCACCGTGCCGACGAGCGTGGCATGGTCCGTGGTCACCAGTTTAATAAGGTAGAGATGTTCCAGTTCTGCAAGCCCGAGGATTCCGACAAAGCCTTTGAAGAGCTGGTCACCAAGGCAGAAAAGCTGGTAGAGGGTCTGGGCTTCCACTTCCGTACCGTGAAGCTGGCTGCCGGCGACTGCTCCGCGTCTATGGCACGCACCTACGATATCGAGATCCTGATCCCCTCCATGGACGGCTACAAGGAGGTTTCCTCCGTTTCCAACGCCCGTGACTATCAGGCACGCCGGGGCAACATCCGTTTCCGCCGTGAGGAGACCGGCAAGCCCGAGTTCCTGCACACCCTCAATGGCTCCGGTCTGGCGACCTCCCGTATTTTCCCGGCACTGGTGGAGCAGAACCAGCGTGCAGACGGCTCTATCGTAGTGCCCGAGGTATTGCGTAAGTATCTGGGCGGTCTGGAGATCATCGAGAAGAAATAATTCCCCGGGAAATAAAAATATTATGTAAACCAAAGGCATCCTCCCAAAGCATTTTGGGAGGTGCCCAAATAAAGAAGGGAGTAATCAAAAATGAAAAAAATCAGCAAGCCCTCCTGGTGGGACGAATTTAAGACCTTTGCCATTAAGGGCAACGCCATGGCGCTGGCTGTCGGTACGATCATCGGCGCAGCCTTCTCCACCATCACCAAAAGCCTGACCGACGACATCATCATGCCTGTGGTCTCCATTTTCCTCGGTGGCATCGATTTCTCCGAGCTGAAGCTCACTCTCCCCCGTTTGTGGGGCGAAGCAAAGCTGGATGAAGCCGGCAACGAGATCCTGAACACCCTCAACTGGGGCAATTTCCTGTCCGCTGTCATCAACTTCTTCATTCTCGCTCTGGTGGTATTCTTCCTGGTCAAGGGGTTGAACAAGCTTTCCGAGCTGGGCAAGAAAAAAGAAGAGGAAGCGCCTGCTGAAGAGCCCGCTCCCCCTGCCCCCTCCAATGAGGAGGTCCTGCTCTCCGAGATCCGGGATCTGCTGAAAGAGAAATAAGCTATGAGAAAAACACTGACACTTATTCTGGTACTTACACTGTGCCTGAGCTGTACCGGCTGCGGCGCGGTCCTTCAGGAGCTGGGTCAGCAGCTTGAAAATGTGGGTCAGGTGATGGGCGACGCGGTAGATGCAGTCCAAAATCCTGATCAGGAAAAGACCTTCACCAACAACGGCGCTACTCTGACACTTAACACATCCTTCCTGGACTTTACCAACACGGAAAAGAACACCGAGGAATACGCCTTCCTCTATGCTAACGACACTATCGGTATCCTTTCCATCGCCGAAGACAAAAAAGCGCTTTTCGATGCATTCGGCGAAATGGATGTTAAGGGCTATGCCGAGCTCATCGCTGAGCTTTATGAATTGGATGCCACAGTGGAGCAAAAGGACGGTTTCTGGTTCTATACCTACGAGTCCACCTCCAACGATGTTACCCAGACCTTCCTGTGTGTCTTCTGTGAGACACAGGACCAATACTGGAATCTGCAGAGCTACTGCGATGCAACGCTGTATCCGGAAAACCAGGAAGCTATGTGGAAATATCTGACATCTATCGTCTTTGCCGAAGGCTGATTGCCGGATATCTGATTGACAACTTTTCCCATCTGCACTATAATGTGAGTTGCGCAAATTTTTACACTGATCAGAAAGAAGGATCATAAATATGTTTAAAATCGTTCGCAAGCAGGAGCTGAACGCCTCTGTTACCTTGCTGGAGATCGAGGCTCCCTTCATTGCCAAGAAGGCAAAGGCAGGCCAGTTTATTATCTTCCGCATTGATGAGCAGGGCGAGCGTGTGCCGCTGACCATCGCCGGCTATGACCGGGAAAAGGGCACCGTTACCATCATTTTCCAGAAGGTCGGTTTTGCCACCATCGCACTGGGCAACCTGAACGAGGGTGACTACATCCGCGACTTCGTAGGTCCCCTGGGCAAGCCCACCCCCGTGGAAGGCAAAAAGCGTGTCTGCGTAGTCGGCGGCGGCGTCGGCTGTGCCATTGCCCTTCCCTCTGCCAAGGCTTTTAAGGAAGCCGGTGCTGAGGTGGATGTCATTGTCGGTTTCCGTAACAAGGACATCGTTATTCTGGAAGAGGAATTCAAGGCTGCTTCCGATAATATGTACCTGATGACCGACGACGGCTCTTACGGCGAGCAGGGCTTTGTCACCGTAAAGCTGCAGCAGCTGCTGGAGAGCGGCCGTGACTATGACGAGGTTCTCGCCATCGGACCCGTGCCTATGATGAAGTTTGTCTGCAAGACTACTGAGCCCTTCGGCGTACATACCAGCGTTTCTCTGAACCCCATCATGGTC
>JAZOSG010000171.1:0-8546 GCA_045657005.1 Faecousia sp. | reverse complement strand
GATCAGCTACAGAAGCGAAATTGAAGAAAATGGGAATTTATACGATTGGAGATCTTGCGAAGGCAGAGCTGTCGTTAATAAAGAAAAAATTGGGAAAGCATGGGGGAACCATCTGGCATTTTGCCAATGGACGCAATGCGGATGCAGTTACACCGGAACCTGCTGAAAACAAGGGTTACGGAAATTCCACCACTACGCCGACCGATGTGGTCACTTTAGAGCATGCTTTTCAAGTGCTCCTAAGTCTGTGTGAAACCGTTGCCGCAAGAATGCGTAAGGATTGCAAATGCGGCAGTTGTATTTCTGTGCATCTGCGCACAAATGAATTCGTCCATTTCTCGCACCAGAAACAGCTGGGTGGTTCTACAAATCTTACCGAGCAGATATTTTGTGCTGCCTGCGAGATTTTTGATGAGGCGTGGGACAAGGTGACACCCTTGCGTCAGTTGGGGGTGCAGGTCACACGGCTGTCCAATGAACCTTACTGTCAATACGATTTGTTCTCCGGTGTCTCACCCGAGCAGTATGAGCGCAAACTGCGTCTGGATGAAACTGTGGATGCCCTTCGAGATAAGTTTGGTGAGGATATCATACGCCGCGCCAAATTTGCCCAGGATCCGGAAGGACATATGGCAGGCGGTTTGGACAGAGCACGGCGTACCGGTGTGACAAAACCTGTTCCAAAAGAATTTTGAGGTAGAAAAAGGTGGAGGATTTCTGTATAATGTGTTTATACAGAAGTGGGAAGGAGACAGGTATGTCTATTGTAAAATTTTATCGGGGGGATCCCGATGCGCCAAAAACTACTATGCCTGCGCATTTGGGTGCCAATGCAATTATCACCTGCAATGGTAAGCTGCTTCTTGAAAAGCGCCGGGATTGTGATATTTGGGGCTTAGTTGGCGGCGGTGTAAAGAGGCACGAAACAGAGCTGCAGGCGATTACCCGGGAAATATACGAGGAGTTGGGTCTGCGTATTCCTCCGGATAGATTCAAAAAGCTTGCAGTCTATGGAGAACCGGGACGGGTCGCAGCCTATCAGGATGGCAGTATTTGGCGCATGGTGATCGTGGTATTTGGCTTGGAATTGGAGAAAAAGCCGGATATGACGATCAGCGCCGAATCCAGAGAACTTCGCTTTTTCTCCAAAGAAGAATTGAAAAATATTGAAATAGTAATTACCCACAGCGACATTGTTGATGACTGGTTTGTGAATTATTAAGGTGCGCGATCGGCGCACCTTTTATTGCTTGTTATAATATGAAAAAATATACAGGATATGAAAATGTGCTTGTATATTCAAACATTCTGTGATATTATACATTCCGACGGTGCAGTATCCTAGTCAGAACGACCGGCTTCCAGGTAGGGCCTAAAAATCCTATGAAGGGCATATCGATGAAGTCCCTGGTGCCTGCTTTTTACGCCCAGTTTAGGGTGGGTGCTGGGGGTTAAGGATTCCGGGCGCACTCCAATGGCATGGAGTATACGACCCGTTTTCCGCGGAGACCCGGTATTGTGTGACGAAGTTGAGAACTCCAATGTTGGAAGCCGCTTCGCGCACGAGCTGGGTATGAACCTGCAAGGCGGTGCGCAGAATCGCGTGCTGCGTGCAGTGTAGCCTGCCTTGAGTGAGTATGTGGGGAAAGAGGACAAACGCTTGATCGTTGTGGCCAGACGGCTGGCGTTATTGCTTCTGGAAACCATCCTTGCAAAAGAGGCTAAGAGCCGGATCGTTTTGTGGTGGAAAACACCTAGGCTGTCTTTTTTAGGGCAGACAGGGGATTACAGTACGGACTAAGTGGCAATCGGGTACTCAAGCGGGCAACACTTGAGCGGACGGATCAAACGGGAACGGCCTGCGCGGCAACGGCAGGTTCTGTCCGGTGAAAAACAACCCGACCTAAGCCGTAAGATTTATCCTGTCTGCCGCCGTCATGTGTATTACAATATTCAACTGAAAAAGGGGATAGGACCTGTGTCTAAATCCGACCCATCCGCGTCAAAGAAAGAGCGGAATAAGACGATCCGTTGGGTCGTCACCATTTTTATTGCAACTATTTTGATATCTGGAACAATTTCTTTTGTATCTGACAGGATCATGGAGTCAAGCACAATGTTTGTGGCTTTTTTGATTCTGTTTGTCATCGTGCTGGTAGGTATCATTTTTGATATTATAGGTGTAGCGGTCACTTCCGCAGATGAGAAGCCGTTTCACTCGATGGCTGCACGCAAGGTGCCCGGAGGTATTGAAGCGATCCGTTTGTTGCGCAATGCGGAGCGTGTGAGTTCAATCTGCAACGATGTTGTGGGCGATATCTGCGGTGTCGTTTCCGGTTCTGCTTCGGCTACTATTGCGGCACAGGTGCTACAAAATTTTGAATTTTCCTGGCCGCAGCTGATCAGCCTTTTAATGTCTGCTTTGGTTGCCGGTTTGACGGTTGGCGGTAAGGCTGTTGGTAAGACTTTTGCGATCAATTCCTGCACAAAGATCGTATCGGGTGTTGGTGGCATTATTTATTTTATTGGCCATATACCGGAGCTGTTCAAAAAAAAGAAAACAAACAGTTAGGTTGTGTTTACCTGTGAATATATTGGAGAATATTCATGGTCATGATGACCTGTTGCCTCTGAATGAAAATCAACGGACTGCACTTTGCCAGCAGATCCGCGAATATCTTGTTTCCAGTGTCAGTAAGACCGGGGGACACCTTGCGTCCAATCTAGGCGTTGTGGAGCTGACAGTTGCTATCGAAACTGTTTTCAACACAGAGGTGGACCGTCTGGTTTTTGATGTCGGACATCAATCTTATGTCCATAAGCTGCTGACAGGGCGACAGTCAGGCTTTGACACTTTGCGCCAATTTGACGGTATGGCGGGCTTTCCAAAGCCGTCAGAGAGCAATTGCGACGCATTTGTTGCCGGTCATTCCTCCAGTTCTGTATCGATCGCGTTGGGGATGGCGCGTGCAAGAACCCAAATGTGTCAGCACTATCATGTTATTGCGCTGATTGGTGACGGTGCTGCCACCGGCGGAATGGTCTATGAGGGCTTGAATGATGCGGCGGTCAGCAATGAGCCGCTTATTGTTATCCTTAATGATAATGCAATGTCTATTGACAGAAATGTTGGCGGCATGGCATCGCACCTTTCCAAGCTGCGTACGAAGGAAAAGTACCTTGGCATGAAACGGAGGTACCGTAGCTTCCTGTCCAGGATACCTGGTGGTAGATTTGTATTTCAGATTACGCGTAATATTAAAGATCGAGTGCGCCGCATGCTGATTCCTGAAACGATCTTTGAGAGTATGGGATTCACTTATCTTGGTCCTGTCGATGGCCATGATACAGAGAATCTGATTTCACTGCTTCGGATCGCCAGAGATATGAAAAGTCCTGTTTTGCTGCATGTTATGACCCAAAAGGGAAAGGGATATGCGCCGGCAGAGGAACATCCGAAACTGTTCCATGGTGTGGGGAAATTTGATCCGATTAGCGGAGAGGTGTTTCCTAAAAATGTCGAAACCTTTTCGGATGCATTTGGCAGTGTGATGTGTGATTTGGCTGCCGCTAATGACCGGGTGTGTGCCATTACGGCAGCAATGCCCGGAGGTACAGGTCTGCTTGATTTCAAAAAGCAGTACCCTAAACGCATGTTTGATGTAGGTATTGCAGAAGAGCATGCTATGTCGATGGCAGGCGGTCTTGCGAAACAGGGGATGTGTCCTGTTGTTGCACTGTATTCTACATTCCTGCAGAGAAGTTACGATATGATCCTGCAGGATATTTGCATGCTGAAGCTTCATGTGGTTCTTGCGGTAGACCGAGCTGGCTTGGTCGGTGAGGATGGCGAGACACATCACGGTGTATTCGATGTTGGCTTTTTGCGTCAGGCACCGGGAATGTCTGTTTTGTGCCCTGCTTCCGTAGCTGAATTGCGTGAGATGATGCGCTGGGCGGTTTTGGAGCACAACGGACCTGTGGCTGTCCGCTATCCTCGGGGTGGTGACCGCGAATATACGGGTTCCGCCTGGAAAGAGTGGATGGAATTCGGTATTTGTCGCCACCGTAACGGCGATGATGTTACAATTGTAACTTATGGAACGTTGATTAATAATGCGTTGAAAGCTGCTGATATATTGGAGAACCAAGGTGTTCGTCCAACGGTCATCAGGTTGCTTGCGGTTTCGCCGCTGCCTTCGCAGAGGCTGTTGGAGCAGATCCCGGTGTCTGCCCCTGTGGTTGTTGTAGAGGAAATCTGTTCTGACAGTGGTATTCGGCAGGCACTGTCGTGGGAACTGCATCGGCAGAACCCCGGTTGCCGCGTGGACGGTATTGACTTGGGAAAAGGCTATGTAACCCACGGGAATATTGATATGCTTTATAAACACCATGGGCTGGATGCCGAATCAATAGCTGGCTTTGTACAGGAGGTGCTGTCAGTTGAAAATTAAAAAGAGACTGGATGTGCTTCTTGTGGAGCAGGGCTATGCGGATACGCGCACAAAAGCTCAGGCGATCATTATGAGCGGACAGGTGTATGTGGAGGGACAAAAAGCTGATAAGCCCGGTACATCTTTTGAGGAATCTGCAGCCATTGAAGTGCGCGGAGCGACTTGTCCTTATGTCAGCCGAGGAGGCTTAAAGCTTGAGAAGGCACTTCGGGACTTTGGCGTTGATCCTACTGGCTATGTCTGCAGCGATTCTGGCGCATCTACCGGTGGCTTCACTGACTGCCTACTGCAGCAGGGCGCAAAAAAAGTGTTTGCTATTGATGTAGGCTACGGACAACTGGATTGGAAGATTCGGTCTGATCCACGGGTGGTAGTGATGGAACGTACAAATGTCCGGTATGTGACACCGGAACAATTGGGTGAACCACTGGATCTATCTGTCATTGATGTAAGCTTTATCTCACTGCGTATAGTTTTGCCTGTCATAAAAACATTCTTGAAACCAACCGGACAGGTATTATGCTTGATCAAACCTCAATTTGAGGCAGGCAAGGAGAAGGTTGGAAAGAAGGGCGTTGTTCGGGATCCGGAAGTCCATAGGGAAGTGCTGGATAGGTTTGTAGCGCTGACTAAGGAAATCGGCTTTACTATCCTTGGATTAACCTTCTCACCTGTGAAAGGACCGGAAGGAAATATTGAATTTTTAGCGCACCTGACGCTAGCCGAACAGCCGGGGATCGAACCGGATACTGGTTCGGTTGTAACGCAGGCTCATGAGACATTAAAGGGGTGATCGCAATGAAAAAAGTGATTTTGACACCCAATCCATATCGTGACAGAAACTTCCAAACGGTCCGTAGTGCGTTGGATGTTCTCCGGAAAAGCGGAATTGATGCGAGGCTGTGTCTGCCCTTTGAAGTGGATAGATCCTGCGATCTTCGCAGCGATTTGCGCTTTTCTCGGCTTGACAGAGAGCTGCCGACTGCCTCTGCTGTGATTTGCTTTGGTGGCGATGGTACGATCCTGCATATGGCAAAGACTGCTACACGCCACGGCATACCGATCCTTGGTGTAAATATTGGAACCATGGGATTTATGGCAGAACTTGAGAGCACCGAGCTCGAACAGCTTTCAAGGCTTGCTACTGACGATTTCGCAATTGACGAGCGAATGATGCTGGATGTCACAGTGCACCGAGACAGAGACATCATTTTTCACGATATCTGCCTTAATGACGCAGTACTCACAAAGGGTGCTGTTGCAAGAATCGTACATCTTTCAGTCAAGTGTGATGGTGTACAGGCGATGGAATGTGGTGGAGATGGAATTATCGTAGCGACACCTACCGGATCAACTGCCTACAGCCTTTCTGCTGGCGGGCCTATCGTAGAACCGGAGGCACACAGTATTGTGGTAACTCCGATTTGTGCGCACGATGTGGCAAGCCGTGGCTTTGTTGCCTCTGAGAAGCGTATCATAACGGTTGCGTTGACCAGGAACGCGAGAAGAAACGCCTACCTGTCTGTTGACGGTGGCAAAGCGTTACGGATGAACATGGGAGATGTGGCAACTATTCGCAGGTCTAATTTGACTACGAAGCTGATTCGATTGAAGGAACGCAGCTTTTACGATGTGGTTAATATGAAATTTAAAAACAGTTGAGGTGAGAAACTGTGAAAAGTCAAAGACAAGCTAAAATTATGGAGATCATTTCCACTAGAAATGTAGAGACGCAGGAGCAGCTGCTGGCAGCGCTTCAAAAAGAGGGCTTTCGTGGAACACAGGCGACGATTTCCCGGGATATTAAAGAGCTGCGCATCGTCAAGGAATTAACAAGTTTGGGAACCTACCGTTATACGACCTCTGCCAATGAAATGACAGGTTCTTTCTCTTCTCGGTTGAATACGATTTTTCGGGAATGTGTGATTGGTTTTGACTATGCGCAAAATATCATTGTTATCCGCACATTGCCAGGTCTGGCATCTGCTGCAGGCTCTGCAATTGATTCAATGAACCTGAGCTTGGTTGTTGGTACATTGGCTGGTGATGACACTGTAATGGTGGTCATGCGCGATAACAATGCTGCAGCTGCGTTTTGCGGTGAGATCAAAAATTTGATCAATTGACATAAGGGGGCGATGTCGTGCTGAGTCTTCTGCATATAGAGAATATTGCGGTGATTGAATGTGCCGACATTTCCTTTGATAAAGGATTCAATGTACTCACCGGTGAGACAGGCGCAGGCAAGTCTATCGTTATTGATGCGATTTCTGCGATTCTGGGCGAACGTGCATATCGTGATATGATCCGAACAGGTACATCAAAAGCAACGGTACGAGCGGTGTTTACGGACGTTCCGGTGTTTGCCTGGTTTGAAGAAAATGGCGTAGAGCATGATCCGGAGACGATTATTCAAAGAGATGTTTATCTGGACGGAAAAAATGTCTGCCGGGTAAACGGCACACTTGTGACAGTGTCAATTCTCCGTAAGCTCGGACTTCAATTGATCAATATCCATGGACAGCATGATTCTGCGTCACTGTTTGACGAAGATAATCACCTGCATTTATTAGATGCCTTTGCTGATAACGAAGCACTGCGATGCGAATATAGAGAAAAATACGAGAAAGTTGTTGAACTGCGCCGTCAGATTCAGCATATGACCATGGATGAGGGGGAAAAGCTGCGTCGCATGGAAACCCTGCGCTACCAAATCGAGGAGATTTCCAAAGCCGATTTGGAGGTGGGCGAGGACGAGCGTCTGGAAGAAAGACGGAAGATCCTTCAAAATGCTGAAAAACTCAGTGATGGGATTAATGCCGCGGTTGAGTGTATTTATGGTGGTGACGAGACAGATGGTGCGGCATCGCTGCTTGCTGAGGCAGAACGGGAGCTATCCCGGCTTTCTCGATATACAGATGCTTTTACGGCTTTGCATGAGCGTGTGGCAGATCTGATGTATCAGGTTCAGGATGCCGCCGAAGAAGTCCGCGATGCCAGAGATGATTTATCATATTCTGCAGACGAACTGGAGCAAATTGAGGCGCGGCTTGATGTGATTCACCGCTTGCGTCGCAAATACGGTGCTACATGTGCAGATATTCTTGCATATTTGGAGCGAGCAAAGCGGGAACTGGATGAGATCGAGTTCTCTGACGACCATCTGGAGCGGCTGAAGATCAAGTGCGAAAAAGCGGAAAAAACAGCATGGGAAGCTGCCTATGCCCTGCGCTGGAGTAGGGAACAAGCGGCTCAACAGCTTTCCGAGCGAATCTTAACGGAACTTGCACAGCTGGATATGCCAAAGGTACAATTTTCCTGCGAATTTACTGAGCTTGAACTTGGTTCAAACGGTGCTGATGCGGTTGCGTTTTATATGTCTGCCAATGCCGGCGAGGCGTTAAAACCCTTAAATAAAGTGGCGTCCGGTGGCGAACTGGCGCGAATCATGCTGGCATTAAAAAATGTTCTTGCTGAACAGGATCAGATTGCTACACTGATTTTTGATGAGGTAGATACAGGAGTATCCGGAAGAGCGGCGCAAAAGGTTGCGGAAAAGCTGCGCAATGTTGCCAAAAGTAAACAGGTCCTTTGCGTGACGCATTTGCCACAGATGGCAGCGTTAGCAAATACACACCTGCTGATCGCCAAGGAAGAAAGAAACGGTAGAACATACACAACAGTAACACCACTTGATTTTGATGGCAGAAAGCGTGAGCTTGCTCGCATCATTGGTGGTGCGACGATCACCGAAACAACACTGAAAAGCGCTGAGGAAATGCTGGGTACTTGACAAAAGTTTGTATTTCTGCTAGGATACTTTTAACTTAAAATGAAACGCTATGAGGGGAAGAAGTATGCGTTATTTTTCTGTCAGAGAGCTGCCGGTGGGTGTGAGGCAGTGAGGGGATGCGCTGAAATACCTCCCCGAGCGGTCTGCCTGAAAGTAAGTAGGGCGGAACGGGTTTGCCCGATACAGCATGATGTGTTTATTAACACTGTGAGGATGTAGCTGTGAAGCTGCATTAAACCAGAGGTGGTACCGCGTTATTTACGCCCTCTGTCCGTACGGACAGGGGGCTTGTTTTTTGG
>JAZOSG010000170.1:0-2024 GCA_045657005.1 Faecousia sp. | reverse complement strand
GGTCAAAACCGCCATTGCCGCAGGCGCTCTGAGTGAGGCAGCAAAGGACACTGCTCCCATTAAAGATACCGGCAAATGTGTTCTGCTTCTGCGCTGGGGACTTTTGATCGTCGGAATCGGTATTCTGGTCTACGGATTTTTTACCGGTGGCACCAGTGATGTGCTGACCAAAGCCATCAACATCTGCACTGAGTGCGTCGGATTGGGGTGATGGATATGCTGAACAGAATTAAGAAATGGCCTCCCTCCAAGCGAAAGCTGATGCAGCTGTACTTTGCACTGCTCTTTAACGCAAATCTGAAAGGCTTTGTTACCGGTAACATCTACCAAGGCGGAAGTAAGATCATGTGCGCGCCGGGCATCAACTGCTACTCCTGTCCCGGTGCCATCGGTGCCTGTCCGCTAGGCTCTCTGCAAGGCTCCTTCAGCGCCGATCACAGCACCATCTGGTATGTAGGCGGCATTTTGCTGCTGTATAGCCTGATGTTTGGCAGAATGATCTGCGGTTGGCTATGTCCTTTCGGCCTTGTACAGGAACTGTTTTACAAGATCAAAACGCCGAAACTGAAGAAAAGCCCCGTGACCCGGCTGCTGTCCTATTTCAAGTATGCCATTTTGGTGTTCTTTGTGCTGATCGTGCCGATCATGTACGCATTCCGGGACACGCCCCTGCCGGCGTTCTGCAAATACATATGCCCTGCCGGAACATTAGAAGGAGGCATTGGACTGCTATCCAACGCGGTCAACGCCAGCTACTTCTCCATGCTTGGCCCTCTGTTTACCTGGAAATTTCTTCTGATGGTCAGCATTTTGGTAGGCTGTGTATTTATTTTCCGGCTGTTCTGCCGGTTTGTCTGCCCACTGGGCGCACTGTACGGTTTGTTTAACAAGATCTCGTTCTTCGGGATCAAGGTAGAAAAGGGCAAATGTACCGACTGCGGTCTGTGTACCGCCCACTGCAAGGTGGATATCCTGCGGCCCGGTGATCAGGAGTGCATCAGCTGCGGCGCGTGCGTAGGTGTGTGCCCCACTCAGGCGATCCATTGGAAAGGTCCCCGGATCTTTATCAAGGAAAACGAGGGCCAGCCGGATGACAAGAAGACAAAAAAGCGTCGGCTGATAACCCGGAGCATTTCCGCAGTACTGATGCTGGCGATCCTCTTTGGTGCCATTGGCTACTACTGGAACGACAGCAGCGGTGCCGTTTCTCAAGGCAATGAAGTCGGCGATCTGTGCTACGGATACGCGCTGGAGATCCTGGACGAAAACGGTACCAGCACCGAAACCATTGATCCCACAAAAACCGGCAAGATCACCATTATAAACTTCTGGGGAACCTGGTGTACCCCCTGCGTTAACGAACTGCCCTACTTCGACCAGATCGCATCTGACTACGCCGACAGCGTGGATGTTATTGCGATCCACACCCACATGGTTTACGAAACAGCACCGGATTTTATCAGCAAGTACTATCCGGATTCTGAGATCACCTTTGCCAAGGACTACAGCCTTGACGGCACTGAGGGCTACTACAGCTCTCTGGGCGGTCGTGGCACCTATCCTTACACAGTCGTTCTGGATGAAAAGGGTATTATCGTTGCCATATTTGTCAAGGCACTGGAATATGAAGATCTGCAAAAGGTCGTGGAAGAACAACTCAGCCGCTGAGTCAACTAAATAGTAAGGGGCTGCCTCGCAATAGCTGAGGCAGCCCCGTCTGATTTACAGAATCAAATTTCAGTTTATCGCTCCGATGGAGCGATAAACAGTGGACAGTTGATAGTGGATAGTTGACAGTTAAGGTGTCGCCTTCGGCGACTATTTGAATCGTTTTCCGTAGGAAAATACCTCAATTGTCAACTGTCAACTGTTAACTGTCAACTTCGAGCGATAGCTGGTTAAACTGGAATTTATTCCATAGGTGCAGAAGGTGATCCTTCTGTAAATAGGTAAAGCAAAAGACCGGCTTGCGCCGGTCTTTTCCTTATTTCAGCAGATTATTCTGCCTTGGGGTACAGGGGATA
>JAZOSG010000169.1:0-7746 GCA_045657005.1 Faecousia sp. | reverse complement strand
CCAGGTTATACAGGTTGGAATAGACCAACCGGCCAATCAGGTACTCCGCAGAAATGTAATAAGCCTTTCTCTGATGCATACGGATGTGCTTGCTGCGGTTCCAGTTTTCACTGATGGTCATCATCACCGCAGTGCCCAGTGCCTCGTGCAGCTCCTGGGGCGTTGCGTCCTTCAACGACACATCATGGGTAAACTTCAGCTGTGCCTCCGTCATCTTCAAAATATTCAGGCAATTATACTTCATGTTTTAGTCTCCTTCTATATTGTCAGCCAGTCGGCCATAAAGCTTTGTCATCCGGAATATCCTCCGGGCAAGGGCATCATCACAGCTGCCGGGCAGGGCACGCCAGACCCAGTTGCCGCAGGTGGTGCCGGGGAAATTCATCCGCGCCTCGCCACCCAGCTCCAGCCAATCCTGCAGCTGCACGATGCACAGCCGGGAAACGGAACTCATAGCGGTACGGATAGTACCAAGAACCAGCCCCTCCTGCTTTGTCAGGCACATGTACTCAGTGGCGTAGGCAACAGCCTCCTCAGAGGCGGTATCGAACCACTGGCGCATGGTCATATTGTCATGGGTGCCGGTATAGCAAACGGTGTTCTGTATATAAGTATGGGGAAGGTACGCAGAAGGTTCCCGGGAATCAAAAGCAAACTCCAGCACCTTCATACCGGGAAGCCCGGAATCGTCTCTGAGGGCAAGGACCTCCGGGGTCAAAAAGCCCAGATCCTCGGCAATCAAAGACAAGTTCGGCAGTCCCTTTTTTACAGCATTGATAAAATCCATGCCCGGGCCCTTGACCCACTTGCCGTTTCTGGCGGTCTCGTCTCCATAGGGTACTGACCAGTATGCCTCAAAGCCCCGGAAATGATCCAGCCGCACCACATCGTAAAGCTTAGCGGCAACCGACAGGCGGCGCAGCCACCAGCGGTAGCCATTTTTCTTCATAACATCCCAGCGGTACAGAGGGTTTCCCCACAGCTGACCGTCCTGGGTAAAGGCATCCGGCGGACACCCTGCCACTGCTACGGGGGTCAAGGTCTCGTCCAACTGGAACAACTCCGGGTCACTCCAAACATCCGCACTGTCCAGAGGGACATAGATCGGCACATCGCCGATAAGCTTCACGCCGCTTTTATGGGCATAGCCGGCAAGTGCGTTCCACTGCCGGTAAAACAGGTACTGCACAAAGCTGTAAAACCGCACCGGCTCTTTAAGCCTTTGCCGGGCATCCCACATGGCATCCGGATCTCGCCGCTTAAGAGACTGCTCCCATTCATACCAGGGCTTACCGCCGCTTTCATCCTTCAGCGCCATATACAAGGCAAAATCCGGAAGCCAGCTGCTGTTATCCCGGCAAAAAGCTTCCAGTGCCGTCCCGTCCGCAAACCGGCTGTACGCCAGGTGAAGGATCGGCAGGCGCTTTCGGTACAAAATGCCAAAATCCACCTGATCCTCCCGGCAGCTCCACTGGATCGCCGACAGTTCCTCTTTCTTTAGAAGCCCCTCCTGCACCAGCATGTCCAGATCGATCAGATAAGGATTGCCGGCAAACGCAGAGCAGGACTGGTAGGGGGAGTCACCGTAGCCGGTAGGTGTCAGAGGCAGGATCTGCCAATAGCTCTGCCCTGCTTTTTTTAAAAAATCCACAAACCCATATGCCTGGTTTCCCATGGTTCCAACACCGTAGGCACCGGGCAAGGAGGTAATGTGCATCAAAATGCCGCTTTCTCGCATGGTCCTCTCCTAAACGCAAAGGGTGTGACTCGGGAAGTATACCCATTTAAGCACAAAAGTAAAGCCTTCCCCATTGTCACCATATGTACTAGAGAATAATACTTTTTTGCCGATTTGTCAAGAAAAAACAGACCCACCATTCGGTGGGTCTGTCTGATGTAATTGGGATTAAGCCTCCAGGTTGATGCCGGTCTCCTTGTTGAAGACATGGCAGACATTTCCGGGGAAGCCAACCTTGATCATAGAGCCAGCCTTCAGGGCAGCAACCTCTGCGCCGGTCATGTTCATGGTGGAAACGATGACGATGACATCCTTGCCATTGATATCAACATGCAGGTGGACAGAGGAGCCCATCAGCTCGTTGACCTCGATCTTAGCCTCAATGCCATCCTCAGTCAGCACCATGTGGTCAGGACGGACACCCAGGGTGATCGCCTGCTCTTCCACATTGTTGGCTGCCAGTCTTGCCTGCTTCTCCTCGGACAGCTCGACGGTGTAACCGGCCAGCTCAACAGCGTACTTGCCGTCTGCCTTGACCAGCTTAGCATCGAAGAAGTTCATCTGGGGAGAGCCGATGAAGCCTGCAACGAACAGGTTGTAGGGATGATCGAAGACCTGCTGAGGTGTGCCGACCTGCTGGATGAAGCCGTCCTTCATAATGACGATACGGTCGCCCAGGGTCATAGCCTCAGTCTGGTCGTGGGTAACATAGATAAAGGTGGTATCGATACGCTCACGCAGCTTGATGATCTCAGCACGCATCTGGTTACGCAGCTTGGCGTCCAGGTTGGAAAGGGGCTCGTCCATCAGCATGACCTTGGGGTCACGGACGATTGCACGGCCGATAGCAACACGCTGACGCTGACCGCCGGACAGAGCCTTGGGCTTACGGCCCAGGTACTGGGTGATGTCCAGGATCTCAGCTGCTTCCTTAACCTTGCGGTCCACCTCGTCCTTGGGGGTGTGACGCAGCTTCAGAGCGAAAGCCATGTTTTCGTAAACAGTCATGTGGGGGTACAGTGCGTAGTTCTGGAAGACCATGGCGAAGTCACGGTCCTTGGGAGCCACATCGTTGACCAGCTTATCGCCGATCCACAGCTCGCCCTCAGAGATCTCTTCCAGGCCTGCGACCATACGCAGTGTGGTGGACTTACCACAGCCGGAGGGGCCGACCAGAACAACGAATTCCTTGTCAGCAATCTCCAGGTTGAATTCCTGGACAGCCACGACGCCCTGCTCAGTGGTCTGCAGCTTAGCCTTAGCTTCCTGGCGCTCCAGGTAGTTGGCGTAAGCATCGGGGTCCTTCTTCTGCAGCTTAGCCAAGGTCTTTTCCTTCTTCTTGTTGCGCTTGACATCGTCGCCGCTAAAGGGGTAGATCTTCTTGATGTTTTTCAGGGTTACAGTTGCCATACTTTCTCGACTCTAAGCATACCGACTCCTCGCGTATGCTCTCACCAAGGCCGGGTAAAACAGCCAGGGTATTACGACAGGTCTCCACACTGCCGTACCGTGAGTCCAACGGTGGTTTATTTTCCTCCTTTTGTGACACAGGACACCTATTTAGTGGAGTAGATAGCCCTATGCCCGGATGGTATTATGATACCATATACAGTCCTTTCCTGCAATGGTCGTTTCTTACAGTTTTTGGTATCGATTTTTGTCTATTTTGCCAATATCATTCCACCGTGAAGCTACCGTCTCCCAGCGCTCGGAAGCTGCAGCCGTAATAGGCCTGCACGGCATCCTCCAGATACAGCGCATCCCGGACACCGGCAGTCTCGTAGCAGGAGTGCATCGCCAGCTGGGCAAGTCCGATATCCGCCGTAGGCACAGACACATGGGCAAGGGAAATACAGCCCAGGGTAGAGCCGCCGGGCAGGTCTGCCCGGTTGCAGTAGGTCTGCACCGGCACATTTGCCTTTTGACAGATCTTTCTCAGCACTGCCGCAGACGCGCCGTCGGTGGTGTAGCGAAGATTCGCGTTGAATTTAAGCACCACGCCGCCATTTGGCACCGGGGCGTTATTGGCATCACTATACTCCGGATGGTTGGGATGCAGCGCGTGGGCATTGTCTGCCGACAGCATGAAGGAATTGCTCAGCAGCTCCTGGCTTTGCGCTCTCAGTGCCTTGCAGATCCGCTCCAGGGTGCTCTCCAACAGCCGGGAACCGGCACCCTGGACAGAGGAAGAGCCTACCTCCTCGCTGTCAAAGACGCACAGCACCGGGATCTGGCTGCTTTCTCCGGCTGTCAGGAAGCCCTGGGTGCAGCACCAGGCACACATCAGATCATCCAGTGCCATAGCAGAGATGTATTCTTCATCTGCGCCCCAGATGCTTGCCTTTTGCCGGACATACAGGTAAAGGTCATGTCCCAGGATCTTACCGCCGGCAGCTTCCTGCAGCAATGCGTCCAGCTTACCCTTGGCATCCTCGCCCCCCAGCAGTGGCAGGGTGTCCACCGCCGGATTCCAGCTGTAGCCCTCGTTTGCCTTGCGGTTCATATGGATCGCCACATTGGGGATCAGCAGCAGGTCCCGGTCAATATCTACCAGACGGCTCTGGACGCCGCTTTCCGTCTCCACCAGCACTCTGCCGGCAACGGACAGGGGTCTGTCCAGCCAGGGGGCGATCAGCATACCGCCGTATTTTTCTGTGGACAGCCGGGTGTATTTGCCGGTCAGTTCGCCATTTTCCTTAAGCTTGAAGGTAGGACGGTCGGAATGGCTGGCGCTGAGTAGAAAGCCCGTGGGCGCTTTTTCTGGGATCCGGAAGGCGATCAGCGCACTGCCGCCCCGGGTAAGGTAATACTTGCCGCCGGCAGTTAAATGCCAGCTCTGGCTTTCAGAAAGCCGGGTATAGCCTGCGTCTTTCAGCTGCGTTTCCAGCGCCGCCACCGCATGATACGCACTGTGGGCGCTGTCCAAAAAAGCCTTGAGCTTTTCAATTCTCTTATCCATAAAGCATATCTCCTTCGTCTGGACTTATTCCTCTACCAGCTGGCAGAACTGATCGATCTGGTCGGCGATGGTCTGCAAAGCGCTGCACCAGAACGCCTTGTCCGTCAGATCGATGCCTGCCACCTTTGCCGTATCCTCTGCCGTCGCCACCGCGGTGGTGTACAGCAGTTTTTTGTACTTGGGAACAAACGATGCACCCTCCTTGGCATACCGGGCATACAGTCCCCGGGCAAACAAACCGCCAAAGGCATAGGGATAATTATAGAAGGTGGCGCCGTAATAGTGGCTCTTGCAGACCCACATATAAGGATGCAGCGTGTCTGCCCGCACACCGTCGCCGTAAGCTTTCTTCTGGGCATCACGCATCATGCTGCACAGGGTATCCGCATCCATGAAGCTATCCTGCCGACGCTGGAACACCGCCGCCTCGAACAGATACCGGCTATAGATATCGCAGATGATCTGCGTGGCATCCTGCAGCTGGGATTCCAGCAGTGCCAGCTTTTCCTGCTTGTCCTGCGCACCGGCGATAGCAGCTGCCATGACCACACATTCGTTAAATGTAGAGGCAGTCTCTGCCAGGGGCATAGAGTAATCCCGGTTCAGGGGACGGTGATCCCGGATGCACTGGTTGTGGAATGCGTGACCCAACTCGTGGGCAAGGGTCACCACATCGGTGAACGCGCCGTCAAAATTGGTCAGGATCCGGCTTTCGCCCAGGCACTCCAGATTGGCGCAGAAAGCGCCGCCGGTCTTCCCCTGACGGGGATAGAAATCGATCCACGCCTCATCGAACGCCTTTGCAACCATATCTGACAGCTCGCTGTCAAAGCCGGCAAACAGCGTCACCAGATATTCCCGGGCACTTTCGGCGGTGAATTTGGTGGCGGTTTTGCCCATAGGCGCGAACAGGTCGTACCAGGCAAGTCCCTTTTCCTGCCCCAGCGCCTTCGCCTTGGCTTTCAGATACCGATGGAAATGGGGAAGGTATTCCTCCATCGCCTGCAGCATGGCATCCAGGGTCTTCTGGCGCATATTGTCCTTTTCCAACGTTCTTGCCAGAGGGGATGCATAGCCCCGGAGTTGGCAGTCAGAGAGGGTCTCCAGCTTGATGGAATTCAGAGAAAACGCTACCGCGTCCCGGATCTTGTCGTAGCAGGCAAGCTCAGCATCAAAAGCATCCTTACGCACCTGGGGATCCGGGTCGTAGGCAAGATTGCGTACCGCCGGCAGAGTCAGCTTCTGATCCCGGTAAGCCACCTGCACAGTGCTGGTCAAATACTGCTGCAGATCGCTCCAGGCGTTGCCGCCGGACAGCTGCAGCTTTGCCGCGATCTCTTCGCCTCTGCCGCTAAGCAGATAGCGGCTGGACCTTTGGATATTGGAGAAAAGAAAGGTGTATGCCCGAAGCTGCTCATTCTTTTCTACCAAGGTCATAAGCTCCGGCAGCTCAGCCGCCCATGCCTTGAAGGCAGCTTCTGGAGCAGCCGTATCACTGATGATCCCCATCACCTGCCCCACCCGGGAGGCAGCATCCGTATCCCGGGAATCTGCCGCCTGACGCAAAATGGCGTAGTTGGCAAGTCGGGAGGAAAGCTCCGAGATCTGCTCCAGCAATTGGATGCCGCCGGTCAGTCCCAGCTCCGGCTCCATGTCAGAAAGGGTCTTAACATAGCTGCTGCTTCTGCGGATCAGCTGCTGCAGTTGCTCCAGATCCTGGGCAAACGCCGGATCGTCAAAGCCTTTGTATATCGGTTCCAGATTCCAAACTTCATTCATATTTTTCGTTTCCTTCCGAAAAAACAAATTTTTGTTATTTTACACCATTTCCGCAAACCCGTCAACCGCGCCGGTTTGCTTAAGTGCGTCGATTTTCGTCGAAAAGTTCATTTTTCTCCATGTTTTTGAATATTTTGTCGCTTTTCGTCGAGCGATTCTTTCGGTTTTTCCTTGCAAATTCAGCCGCATTATGCTAAATTATATTTGTCGCAGCGAGGCAGTATCTGCCGCCGCACAGCAGCCGGAGAGATGCTCTCCCCGTCTGCACAAGGGGGATCGAATTTTTTAATGTCAGGAGAGGAATTTATGGACAACCATACCACCGTGATCATCGCAGACAATACGGAAGAATTTTGCAGCAGTCTGACTGCCGCACTCAAGCGCGCCGACGGGTTTCAGGTTCTGGGGACAGCCAATGATGGGGAGCAGGCTATCCGCATGGTGACTGAGCGAAAGCCCGATGTGCTGGTGCTGGATCTGATGCTTGCCAAGCAGGATGGGCTCAGTGTCCTGAAGGCGATCTCCTCCATGGAGCGTAAGCCTGTCACCCTTGCTACATCCCGGTTTGTTACCGATTATGTGGCATCGGCAGCGGCAAATCTGGGGGTTCGCTATTTGATGCTCAAGCCCTGTGATATGACTGCTCTGGTGGAGCGACTGGAAGAGATCCGGGGTGGCGAAAGTGCGTCTTTGCCTGCGGCGCGGCGCAACAATCCCACCAGTATCGAGTCTATGGTCACCAACATCATCCACGAGATCGGCGTACCTGCCCATATTAAGGGCTATCAGTATTTAAGAGAGGCCATCATCATCGCTGTCAATGACATGGATGTGATCAACGCCATCACCAAGGTATTATACCCACAAGTGGCAAAGACCTTCCAGACCACCCCCAGCCGTGTGGAGCGTGCCATCCGGCATGCCATTGAGGTAGCATGGGATCGGGGCGACCTGGACACCCTGCAGCGGTTCTTTGGGTATACAGTCAGTAATACCAAGGGAAAACCCACAAATTCGGAGTTTATTGCCCTGATCGCTGACAAGCTGCAGCTGCAGCTCAAAGGCGCAGGTGCCGTTCAAATGTGATAAACCACGCCTGACCGAGCTTGGTCAGGCGTAGTTTTTGGGGGCTACCGCTCGAAGTTGACAGTTAACAGTTGACAGTTGACAATTGAGGTATTTTCCTACGGAAAATGATTCAAATAGTCGCCGAAGGCGACACCTTAACTGTCAACTATCCACTATCAACTGTCCACTGTTTATCGCTCCA
>JAZOSG010000168.1:0-5700 GCA_045657005.1 Faecousia sp. | reverse complement strand
CCGCACCATTCGTGAGGAAGGCGAACGCGCCTGCTACGAGACTGGTGTGCACAATCTGAATCCCGAGCTGGTCAAGATCCTTGGCCGCCAGAAGTACCGTACCTCTTACGGTCAGAACGTGCTGAACCACTCTATCGAGGTCTCCCACATCGCCGGCCTGATGGCAAGCGAACTGGGCGTGGATCCTGCGCTGGCAAAGCGCGCTGGTCTGCTGCATGACCTGGGTAAGTCCATCGACCATGAGGTGGAGGGCAGCCATGTGCAGCTGGGCGCTGATCTTGCCCGGAAGTACAAAGAAAACCCGGTGATCGTCAACGCCATCGAAGCACACCACGGCGATGTGGAGCCTAAGACGGTCATTGCCGTTCTGGTGCAGGCTGCCGACGCTGTGTCTGCTGCCCGTCCCGGCGCACGCCGCGAGAATGTGGAGAACTACATCCGCCGCCTGCAGAAGCTGGAGGAGCTGACCGGCTCTTACCCCGGCGTCGAAAAGGCATTTGCCATCCAGGCAGGCCGCGAGGTTCGTATCATGGTCAAGCCCGAGGAGGTCACCGAGGACAACATGATCATCCTGGCAAGAGATATTGCCAAGAAGATCGAGTCCGAGCTGGAATACCCCGGTCAGATCAAGGTCAACTGCATCCGCGAGACCAAAGCCGTGGAATACGCAAAATAACCGTTTTTCAAAAAGTACAGCAGCCTGCAGGACAGGCTGCTGTTTTTTTATTTTGCCATCGCCACATGCTTGAGGATATACCCAAATAAGTCGCCCCAGCTGAGCTTTTCCACCGTTTCCTCCGCTACCAACGGAATCTGCGCCAGCACCTGCTCCCCAGATTTCACCGTCAGTGTTCCCAGCCGCTGCCCCTTGCTCACCGGCGCGCTGACCGTTTCCTCCAGCTCGATCTGGGTGGTAACGGAGGCACGCTGGGATTTATCGATCAGCAGCGCATCCATCTGCGAGGGTACTGCCCGAACTGTCTGGCTTTTTCCCAGCTTCACCGGCACCAATGTATCCTGAGGCAGCTCCGGCGCAACCAGTGCGTAATTGGAAAAGCCGTAATCCAGCATGGATTTGCAGGCAGCAAACCGCTCCTTGGAGGTCTCGCAGCCCATAACCACCGCCACCAGCTCCATGTCATCACGCTGTGCCGAGGCAGACAGGCAGTAGCCTGCAGCGGAGGTAAAGCCGGTCTTTAGCCCGGTGGCACCGGAATAAAAGCGAACCATCTTATTGGTGTTAGACAGGCCAAACGCACCGTTTCTGACGGTATCCATCCAGATGGTGGTGTACTTTTTGATATCCGGATGATGCTTCAGCAGCTGCCGGGACATCACCGCGATATCATACGCAGAGGTCAGGTGCGTCTTTGCCTCCTCGCTGTCGTCAAGGCCGGTGCAATTGACAAAATGGGTGTCCTTCATGCCCAATTCTTCGGCACGGGCGTTCATCATTTCCACAAACGCCCCCTCGCTGCCGGCAATGTGTTCTGCCATGGCGCAGGCGCAGTCATTGGCAGAGGACACCGCAATGGATTTGACCATATCGGCAACGGACAGCGTTTCGCCTACCTTTAAGTAGATCTGGCTGCCGCCCTTGGCAGCTGCCGCTTCCGATGCAGTGACCATGTCATCCCACCCGATGCGTTCTTCATCAATGGCCTCCATGATGAGCAGCATGGTCATGACCTTGGTAACGCTGGCAGGCGCAAGGGCCGTGTGGGCATTGCTTTCGTAGATCACCGTCCCGGTGGCGACCTCCATCAAAAGGGCGCTTTTTGCCGGAATGTCCAATTCCACCGCTCCGGCACCTACAGGCAGCAGCCCCAGCAGCAGTAAAATGACCACTACTAAACAAATCCCTCGCTTCATAACGATCCCTCCCCGGTTTTCTATGGTATCCTATGAAGCCCGTCCGGGGGATATGACAACAAAACCGCCCAAGTGCTTTTGCACCCGGGCGGTCATTTATTTACCGAAAGAGTAGCCAGCGCTCAGAAGGCGCTCCAGAGCGTTATTTGCCTCCTCATCGGAAAACAGGCAGGTAAATTGCTTTTTTACCGCCAGTGCCTCCAGGCTTAGCTCCAGCTTGCCCAGCTCTGCCAGCCGGAAAAAGCCGTCGCTTTCCCGGTGACCGGATAACACTCTGTGGGCAGCCTGCAGATCCGCCACAGGACGGATGCGCACACCCAGTGCCTCCGCTTTTTGCCGGGCAGCGGCTACCGCATCAAGAAATTTTTCTTCCATGGTCACTTTTCCAAAATGATGGCGCCGCTGTTGGCAGCCAGCCCTGCCTGGATGTGGGCGGCAGCCTCCTCCGGGGTCAGGGTCACCTGCTCACCGGTGCGCATATCCTTGACCGAGCACTTGCCCTGGGCGATCTCATCCTCACCCAGCAGCACTGCGTAGGGAACGCCCAGTTTGTCCGCGTAACTCATCTTCTGCTTAAATTTCTTCTGCTCGCCGTACAGCTGCACCCGGATCCCCTGGGCGCGCAAAGCTTCTGCCAACCCAATGGCAGGGGCAGGCTCAGCGATCATAGGCAGCACCAGCGCATCTGCAGGCGCGCTGGGCAGGTCGGGATTCAGAAGTCCCTGCTCATCCAGCACATAAAACAGCCGTGTCAGGCCGATGGAAATACCCACGCCGGGCAGCTGTTTGTCGGTGTAGTAGCCGGCAAGGTCGTCATAGCGTCCGCCGGAGCAGACAGAGCCGATCTCCGGATGATCCAAAAGCGTGGTCTCGTACACCGTGCCGGTGTAGTAATCCAGACCTCTGGCGATGGTCAGATCAACCGCAAAATTTTCCTCCGGAACACCAAAGGCTGCCAGGTTGGCAGTAACCGCCTGCAGCTCCTCAAGGCCCTTGTCAAAGACCTCATTCCGGCCTGCATAGCTCTGCAAAGCCTCCAAAACCTGGGCGTTGGTACCGGTGATGGCAATGAATTTTAGGATCTCGTCTGCCTGATCCTCGGTCAGTGCGCAGTCCTCCACCAAAATGGCACGCACCTTCTCCGCGCCGATCTTATCCAGCTTGTCCACCGTGCGCATGATCTCGCCGCTCTTCTGGCTCAAAGACTGCATGGCGTAAAAGCCGTTGAGGATCTTGCGGTTGTTCACCCGGATCTGGAACCGCTGCAAGCCAAAGCCCCGGAAGACCCGGTAAATGATGGCAGGGATCTCCGCCTCGTTGAGGATATCCAGCTTTCCGTCACCGATGATATCGATATCCGCCTGGTAAAACTCCCGGAAGCGGCCGCGCTGAGCACGCTCGCCCCGGTAGACCTTGCTGATCTGATACCGGCGGAAGGGGAATGCCAGCTCATTGTAGTGCAGCGCCACATACTTGGCAAGGGGGACTGTCAGATCAAACCGCAGAGCAAGATCGCTGTCGCCCTTCTGAAAACGGTAGATCTGCTTTTCTGTTTCGCCGCCGCCCTTTGCCAGCAGGATCTGGGCATCCTCGATGGCAGGGGTATCCAGGGGCGCAAAGCCGTACAGGCTGTAGGTATCACGCAAAATGGCCATCATCCGCTCCAGCCGCTGCTGTTTCTGGGGCAGCAGCTCCATAAAACCGGAGAGGGTACGGGGTCTGATTCGTTCCATAAAAAACATCCTTTCAAACAGAAATGCCGCCCGCCGAAAGGCTGGGCGGCATGCATTAAAACCGTGGCTTGCTGTGCAGCATCTCACGCCAATCCAGATCTCCGCGCTGCAGACCCATAATGGCGATCTCGGCGCTGGCAAGATTGGTGGCAATGGGTACATTCTGCTTATCGCAGTGGCGAATGGTCTCGATCATTTGGCTGTCGTCCCAGGAATCAGTGGTGTTGGGATCGGTAAACAGCAGCACCAGATCGATCTCATTATAGGCGATCCGGGCATTGATCTGCTGGTGACCACCCTGCTTATGAGACAGCAGCATGGTGATGGGCAGACCGGTATTGTCGGCGATCAGCCGACCGGTAGTGGCGGTGGCGAACAGGTTGTGCTTGACAAGGACACTCTTGTAAGCGGTGCAGAACTGGACCATCAGTTCTTTTTTCTTATCGTGTGCCAGAAATGCGATGTTCACTGCAGTCACTCCTTTTATAGTACATTCAAAATAGGGACGGTAAGCCCTTGAATTCGTTTTGCGATTCGTCTGCAAGCTGCGGCAGCACCCTTGGAGGTATAGCCCAGCAGCGGCTGACGGAAGGCAGCGGCAAGCACAACGCTTTTATCCTCGGGGACGATACCCAGCAGCGGAAGCCCTGCCTGATCCATAACATCGTCGACCGTCAGATTCATGGCGGCGACCATCTTTTTGTTGATACGGTTGACCACCAGGCGCACATTGCGCTTTCCCATCAGCTCCAGCCGGTCAGCTGCCTGACGGGCATCCCGGATGGCGGCAGGCTCTGCACCGGTGACAAGGATCACCCGGTCAGCTGCTTTGGCTGCCAAAGCAAATCCGGCATCGATCCCTGCAGGGGCGTCCAAGAGCACATAGTGAAAGTGCTGCCTTGCCCCGTCCAGCATTGTGGCAAACTCCACCGGATCAACAGATTCCGCAGGACAGTTCATAGGGGCGGTCAGAAAATACAGATTGGGATACACCGGATGGACCGTCGCCATGTCCAGGCTGTACTCTCCCCGGCACACATCCAGAAACGAGATCGTGCCGATCTCGGAAAGCCCCAGAGCGATATCCAGATTCCGAAGACCGATATCACAGTCGATGCACAGGACTTTGTTTCCCTGCTGCGCCAGTGCTTCGGCGATACCGGCACACACAGAAGTCTTGCCTGTTCCGCCTTTTCCGGACAGAACAGCGATCAATTCACCCATGCAGCCTCGCCTCCCAGCCCAATATGGCTTCATTATAAAGGAATTTCGCACAAAAAGCAAGAGCAAAACCAAGGATTTCCAAAGGTTTTTTATCACAAATGACAAAAACCCGATGCAGTTACACACTGCATCGGGCAAAGGGGCGGAAATGCGTACTGTCTGCCACTTACTCTATCACACTGCCGTCGGACGCGCTGATCACGATAGAAAACTCGCCCTCTTCGGTGGTAATGTGTACACTGTAGCAAGGAATACCGTCAACCGTAGTAACATGGGTGTGGACATCGGTCACCTGAGACGCGGTCAGACCGGCTTCCTTTAATGCGATCTTCTGCGCCTCTTCCTGGGTAACAGGACCCTTTTTGCCGCAGGCAGCCAGCATACCCAGCGTCAGCACAAGGATCAAAACCAGCGCGATCATACGAATTTTCATAAAGAACACTCCTTTGGTTTTTTGTTTAGTATACCACACCCTGCAAAATAAAACAAGCCAGACAATTTCCGGTTTATAGAGTAGTTTCGTCCTTTCTCTTTCATTTCGAGCGTGGTGCTCCGCGCAGCGAATCAATATACCCATACTTGCCAGTGGCAAGTATACCTATCCTAATGCGAAGCGGAGTCGAGAAATCCGTAATTTCTATTGCAGGAAAACGGATTTCTCCACGCGCCTTCGGCTTGGTCGAAATGACATATGTTGTTTGCAACTGCTCGATAAACTGGAATTCTCTATTATTTTTTCTAAACGCCCGGTTCCGGAAGATACAATTGGCTGTGCTTTCAAAGGATGTTTAAACAAGATAGAGGACAGAGCCGAAACTCTGTCCTCTCAAAAGGGATCAATATCTTATTTGAAGTAACGCTCCAGCAGACC
>JAZOSG010000167.1:0-4497 GCA_045657005.1 Faecousia sp. | reverse complement strand
CAACCAATTGTCATTCCGAGCCAGTTCGCAAACTGGCGTGGGAATCTATTGGTATAGCTTGTTTTTTGAGATTGCCACACCAGTGTGCGCACTGGTTCGCAATGACAACAAAGATTTGCAACTACTCGATAAACTGGAATTGGATTATTGACAGTATAACACAGAATCATCCCCTTGGATAGGGGCAAAAAACAGCAGCGGAGGCCTACCTCCGCTGCTGCAACTTTTGGGATTTTATTAGCCGGTGATGGCCTCGTCGTAGCGCAGCTCCAGCTGGGGATATGCCGCGGTCAGCTTGGTCTCAAAGGGACCCATAGCATCATTGATGCCGTAAGCAGCCAGCACATACTCGCCGCCGATGACAGCGATGATCATCTGCTCGGGCATGCCGCACATCCAGGGATTGGTGGAGATGGAATTGTACATAGCATCGGCAAAGGAAGCTGCATCAGCACCTTCAGCCATGTGGTAAACACCGCATGCGAAGTTGTTGATCATCATGCCATGAACCAGAGAAGCAGCCTGATCAATGTTGGCGATCTGATCAGCAGGCACCAGCAGAGTTGCGGTCAGACCCTCGTCTTCCAGGTTGTAAGCACCGGGAGCATTGTCGACCATGTTGTTCATGTCGCCGCCCATGGCGAAGAACTTCTCGTCCTCGGCGTAGGAGTCCCAAACGACCTCCAGGATCTCCAGTGCGCTGGCAGGTACATTCTCGGCTGCACCGGTGGTTTCGCCGCCGTTGTTGTTGCCGCAGGCGACCAGACCCATAGCCATGGTCAGGACCAGCAGCAGTGCAATGATTTTTTTCATCGTGTGTTATCCTCCAAATAGTTTACATTTAATATATGAAAACGACCTTGTGGGTCGGTTCCAACTGTGTTATCCCAGAATTCCCAGATGCTCCAGAAGGATCTTGGTGCCCAGCAGGATCAGGATGATGCCGCCGGCAGCCTGGGCTTTCTTTTCAAAGCGGCTGCCAAAGATATTACCGATCTTGACGCCTGCGGCAGAAAGGAAAAAGGTGATCACGCCGATCAGCAGTACGGCGGTTATAATGTTGACATTTCCTGCCATAGCAAGGGAAATACCAACTGCCAGCGCGTCGATGCTGGTGGCAATGGCCATGACGAACATGGTTTTTGCGGACAGATCTGCATCGTGCTCCTCACAGTCGCAGCCCTTATGTAGCGCTTCCTTAAGCATGTTAATACCGATAATGGCAAGCAGACCAAAGGCGACCCAGTGATCTACAGCCTCGATGGCATCGGCAAACATGGTGCCAAGAAAGTAGCCTACAAGGGGCATCAGCGCCTGAAAGCCGCCGAACCAGGCTCCGCAGATGATGCCTGCCTTCAGCGTGGCTTTCTTCATAGACAGTCCTTTACAGATAGACACGGCAAAGGCGTCCATGCTCAGACCAACTGCCAGCAGCAGTAACGCCGCAAAACCCATAATTCAACGACCTCCGTTTTTCACGCAGTCTATCTTTGTCCCGGGGCATTATACCAATAACCGTATGCAAAGTCAAGTGTATCGCAAAAAGTTCATAATCAACGCAAAAAAACTGTTGCGCCGCCTGTTTTCCTATGTTAAAATGATAAGGAATAAGGATGTGTTCTTTATGCGAAAGCCTACAAACCTCAAATGGAAACTGCCGCTGTTTGGTCTGTGCGCTGTTCTGCTCGGTGTATGGATGGTTGTTGGTCTTCCGTGTCCTGTACGACAGCTTACGGGGATCATTTGCCCGGGCTGCGGTATGAGCAGAGCCTGGCTTGCGGTGCTGCGGCTGGATTTCGCGGCGGCATTTTGGTATCATCCTCTGTTTTTAAGCGTTCCGGTAGTTGCGGTATTTGTTCTGTATGACTGTGCACCATTTAAAAACAGCAGGCTGAATGTATGGGTTCTTGGAATCCTTTTGGCTGCCCTGACAGTTTGCTACATCCTTCGTTTGTCTTACTTTCTCAGTGGCAATTTGCCTCTATGAAAGGTATATTTCCTATAGAGATCAATAAGGAGGAATCATTATGTATTGTAAGAACTGTGGTAACGCAATGGATCCCAATGCCGTGATCTGTGTCAAGTGCGGCTGTGCCAAGGGAACTGGTCTGTCCTATTGCCCTAACTGCGGTCAGCCCACGCAGCCCAATGCTGCTGTGTGTACATCCTGTGGATCTGCGCTGGCAGTCGGTCCTTGCCCGGATGCCAAGAGCAAGCTGGTTGCCGGTTTGCTGGGTATTTTTCTGGGCGCTTTTGGAGTTCACAATTTCTATCTGGGCTATACCGGTAAAGCTGTTGCTCAATTGCTGATTACTGTGCTGAGTTGCTTTACACTGGCGGTCGTAAGTGAGATTTGGGGATTGATCGAGGGCATCATGGTCCTGTGCGGCAAGATCAATGTTGATGGCAAGGGCAATGCGTTGAAGGATTGATTCTAACTTATCTGAAAATCGCTGCTTCCTCAGGAGGCGGCGATTTTTTTGCTGAGAAATGGAGTTTGCATTTCTTATCTCACTGTGCTATAATACGGAAAAATCCCAGTTTGCCTGTGAAAGAGGTGACCCTTATGAGAACATTTGCAAAGGCTGACAAGCTTGAGCATGTATTGTACGATGTCCGCGGTCCGGTGGTAGACGAAGCTGCCCGGATGGAGGAGCGGGGCATGAAGATCCTGAAGCTGAATATCGGAAACCCTGCGCCCTTTGGCTTTAACGCGCCGGAGGAAGTGATCCAGGACATGCGTGATAACATCGTTTCGTCTCAGGGTTACTCCGACTCCCGGGGCATCTTCTCTGCCCGGAAGGCGATCATGCAGTATGCCCAGATCAAGAAGATCCCGGGTGTTACTATGAAGGATGTGTTCACCGGAAACGGTGCCAGTGAGCTGATCCAGTTATCACTGAACGCGCTGCTGAACACCGGCGATGAGGTGCTGATCCCGTCCCCGGACTATCCGCTGTGGACAGCGTGTACCAATCTGGCAGGGGGAACCGCGGTACATTATATTTGCGACGAACAGTCTGACTGGTATCCTGACCTTGAAGATATTGAAAGCAAGATCACACCCAAGACCAAAGCGATCGTCATCATCAACCCCAACAACCCCACCGGCGCGCTGTATCCCAAAGAGCTGCTGGAGCGCCTGGTGGAGATTGCAAGGCGGCATGAACTGATCATCTTTTCAGATGAGATCTATGACCGGCTGGTCATGGATGGCGAGGAGCATATCTCTATTGCGTCCTTAGCGCCGGACCTGTTCTGTGTCACCTTCAGCGGCTTGAGTAAATCCCACATGGCATGCGGTTTCCGGGTGGGCTGGATGATCCTCTCCGGCAATAAGGCGTTGGCGCAGGACTACATTGCCGGCATCAATATGCTTTCCAATATGCGCCTGTGCTCCAATGTTCCGGGACAGTCTATCATCCAGACGGCGCTGGGCGGCTACCAGAGCGTCAATGAATACATTGTCCCCGGCGGAAGAGTTTATGAGCAAAGGGAGTTTATCTATAAAGCGATCAATGATATCCCCGGTCTCAGCGTGGTCAAGCCTAAGGCGGCATTTTATCTGTTCCCCAAGATCGATACCAAGAAGTTCAACATCCTGGACGACCAACAGTTTGCATTGGATTTTCTCCGGGAAAAGCGGGTGCTGATCGTGCCGGGCAGCGGCTTTAACTGGAAGCAGCCAGATCATTTCCGGATCGTCTACCTGCCCCGGATCGAGGTTCTGGGCGAGGCAACCGACAAGCTGGCAGACTTCCTTGCCGGCTACAGACAGAAATAAATGGAAAAGCTACCTGAAAAAGGTAGCTTCTTCTTGCCTTTTTCAAAAAGGGTGTTATAATGAGCGTAGGGAAACTGCACTGAAAGGAGTTTTTACTATGAGCAATGAAACAGGACTTTTAGCAGGCTATGCCAAGCTTGATATTACCCCGGACTACCAGGTGGGTCTGGGTGGCTACTCCAACGCGGAGAGCCGTCGCAATGTGGGTGTTGCGGATAAGGTTTATGCCACCTGCATCGCTCTGACCGACGGTGACGAGACTATCCTGATGTATACCATTGATAACTGTGCTTGCGCCCGTGGTATTGCGGATGAGATCCGTGAGGTGGTATCACCCGCAACTGGTATTGCACCGGAAAAGATATTCTGCGCCGCTACCCACAGCCATAATGCACCCAGCCTCTTCGGTCACCCGGAGGCAGCGATGTACAGAAATGAACTGTACGCTACCTGCGCCCGTGCAGCACAGCTGGCGCTGGAGGATCGCGCACCTGCCAAGATCATGGCAGCGAAAAAGGACTTCCCTGGCTGGAATAATACCCGCCATGCGCAGTTGGAGAACGGCGTTGTTGCCGGCTACAATTGGAGAAGCTTCCAAAGTCCTATCAAGGAGCTGTTCGGACCTGCTGACAGCCAGATGGTGCTGGTCAAGTTCGCCCGTGAGGAGAAGAAGGATATCCTGCTGATCAACTGGCAGGGTCATCCCGACTGCT
>JAZOSG010000166.1:0-4317 GCA_045657005.1 Faecousia sp. | reverse complement strand
GCCAGCACCGCCACAGTGCCTAAGTATGCCGCGGGAATGCGCACAGAGACCACCTTGCGGATCAAAAGATACACAAAGCCAATGATCAGCAGCAGCGCAGATGTCTCGCCCATGCAGCCGCCGATGTTGCCCAGGAACATGTCAAGCAGGCTGTCCTGAGGCAGCTGTCCCTGATGCATGGCAGCCAGGGGGGTGGCGGCGGTAACGGCGTCGGCAGTAGAGAACATGCCGGCGGCATTTTCAAAGCCTACCTTGACCCAGGTGCTCATCAGCACCGGCCAGGAGAACATAAAGGCGCGGGCAGCCAGGGCAGGGTTAACAATGTTTCTGCCGATGCCGCCGAATAACTGCTTGACGATGATAATGGCGAAGAAGTCGCCCAGAATGATACACCAGTAGGGGATAGTCACCGGGCAGACAAACGCCAGCAAAATGCCCGTAACGATGGCGGACATGTCATAAAGCTTACTGGGCTTTTTCCGCAGACGGCACCAGGCCCACTCAAAGAACACACAGGAAGCGACGCTGACCAGCGTCACCATCAGCGCCCGAAAACCGAAGAAATAAATGCTTCCCAGTAAAGCCGGGATCAGGGCGATGATCACATCGCGCATGATGGTTCGGGTGCTGACAGGGGAGTGGACATGGGGGGAGCTGGAAATGGTCAGCTCGTAGAAATATTTCATCTGTGCCATGACTTCCTCCTTACTTCTTTGCTGCAGCAACGGCAGCTTCACGCAGGCGGTGCTTACCGGCACGGAACGCCAGCACCAGCGGCACGCTGGCAGGGCATGTGTAGGCGCAGCAGCCGCACTCGATGCAGTCCAACAGGTTTACCGAATGCATTTCCTGGATATCTCCGGAGAACAGCGCCTTGTACATCAGTACCGGCATCAGCTTCATGGGGCAGGCGTCAATACACTTGCCGCAGCGGATGCACTGGGATTCCTCCACAGCGTATTTGTTTTGGATGCCCAACACTGTCACGGCGTTGGTGCCCTTGATCACCGGAACAGCCAGATCATACTGGGCAGCGCCCATCATGGGACCGCCGGAGAGGACCTTGTAGGGATTTTCATTATGACCCACTGCTTCCAGAAGCTCGTTAAAGCTGGTGCCGATGGGGACCAGCAGATTTTTCGGCTCCATGACGATGTCGCCGGAGACGGTAACGATCCGCTCGATAAGGGGCATGCCAAGGTATACCGCATCATGGATCGCCTTGCAGGTGGCGGCGTTGAACACGGCGCAGCCTACCGCCGCAGGCAGTCCGCCTGAGGGGACTTCTCTGCCGGTAACTGCCCGGATCAGCTGCTTTTCCGCGCCCTGTGGATATTTGGCAGGCAGCAGCTGCAGCTGAATACCGCTGCCTTCTTCGATGGCATCCCGGAGGGCCTTTGCCGCCGCGGGCTTGTTGTCCTCCATGGCAATGCAGGCAGTGTCAAGACCCAGGATCTTCATCACGATTTTAAGACCGGAGAGCATTTCCTTGGGATATTCCTGACATAGCCGGTCGTCGGCAACTATGTAAGGCTCGCACTCAGACACATTGACGATAATGGTGTCCACCTTGCCAAGGCCGGAGCTGAGCTTTACATGGGTGGGAAAAGTAGCACCGCCCATGCCCACGATGCCGGCCTCCCGGATAATATCCATCAATTCCTGGGGAGACAGCTGGGCTGCCTGCTCCGCTGTCCGGGGCTGGATATCCGGGCACAGAGTGCCCAGGTGGTCGCTTTCAATGACCACGCTCATGACCATGGTACCGCCGGTGTGGGGGCGGTTCTCCACCGCTTTGACCTTGCCGGAGACAGGGGCATGGACAGGAACACACAGCCCCTGATTGTCACCGATTTTTTGACCTTTGGTCACAAGATCGCCCTTTTTCACCAAAGGCAGGCAGGGTGCGCTGATGTGCTGGGACATAGGCACCACCAGAATATCCGGTTCAGGAAACGCCTGTACCGGGCAGTATTCTGCGTACCGCTTGTTTTCCTTGGGGTGGATGCCGCCAAAGAAGGAAAACGCCATTATGATCACCTCTTAGAAAAGATTCATCGTTTTTTCAGATACTATAATAATATCGTATTTTGTTCCGGTTGTCCATATGAAATGGGTGGAAAATCCCCTAAAACGGCAAAAAATATTTGATTACCGATTGCAAACAAAAACCCCGGGACAGGTGTGGAAAACCTGTCCCGGAGTGTCCATAATGAGCAATTCATCTGTCTTCCAAAAGCTGTCCGAGCTCTTTTGCAATAGGACAATCGGGAGCGTGAGGGCAATCCGGATACAGACAGTCCGGTTCGCCGTCTTCTACCAGGACGGTGCGACCGCCGTCAATGCTTTTGCAGTAGCCGGTTAGAATGACTTCCTGTTCCATTTATCCCTCCGTGATCGAATAGGTGTTGGTGTTTCGGTTTACATAAACCCTGATAGATTGCCCTTGGTAGCTGCGGAGAAAGCCAATCTCGCCTCCCTGGGCGCAGAAAAATTTCGTCTCTCCCAGCCGCAGCGCGGCATTTTCCTTGCGCAGCTGACCCAGCTGCCGGAAGTGAGCAAGCAGGGTCTCATTCTGGCTGTCCCAGGGATAGGGACGGCGGTTGAAGGGATCTTTGCCCCCTTCCATGGCTGCCTCGTCGCCGTAGTAAATGCTGGGGCTGCCCGGCAGACAGAATTGCAACACGGTTGCCAGCAAAAGCCGCCCCAGGGCAAGCTCTTTCTGCTCCGGAGACAGTCGGCGCTTTGCCAATTCCTCCCGTGGGCCGTCATAATCATCCACCAGTGCCGTCAAGATCCGGGGGGTGTCATGGGTGCCCAGCAGGTTCATGTTACAGGCGGACACATGGGCAGGATAATTTTCCAGCACTGTCATCACCGTCTGCTTCAGTCCGGAACCGTCGTCAGCGCCCCGGAGGAAGTTCAAAATAGCAGTGCGGAAGGGGTAGTTCATGATACTGTCCAGTTCCCCGTCGATAAAATACCGCCGCCGGGTGTTGTAGGCGATCTTGTTGGAGGCATCCTCCCAGACCTCGCCCATTAAGAGCGCGTCGGGCTTTATCTGCCGGATGCGCTTTTTCAGGGCTGCAATAAAGGCATCCGGCAGCTCGTCGGCAACATCCAGGCGGAAGCCGTCAGCGCCCAATCTCAGCCAGTGTGCTACAACGGAGTCCTCGCCGGTGATGATATACTCCATAAACGCCGGGTCCATTTTGTTCACAGTGGGCAGGGTGTCAAAGCCCCACCAGCTGTTGTAGCGGTTGGGATATTCGTGAAACTGATACCAGCTGTAGTAGGGAGAATTTTGGGAGCAGTAAGCGCCGTTACCACCGAAAGTCCCCTTTTTGTCAAAGTACAGGCTGTCCGAGCCGGTGTGGGAATATACGCCGTCCAGTACCACCCGAATGTTTCGTGCGTGGGCGGCATCGCACATGGCTTTGAAGTCCTCCTGAGTGCCAAGCATAGGATCGGGGGTCTTGTAATCGCCGGTGTCGTAACGGTGAGAGGAAAAGCTTTTGCTGATGGGATTCAGATACAGGATCCCGGTGGCTAAGGACGCAATATAGTCCATTTTTTCGGTAATGCCCCGGAAATTGCCGCCGTAGTAGTCGTTGTTCAGCACCTCTCCGGCAGGGGTGGGCTGCCAAAAGACTTCTTCACCCCAGTTTTCATGGACGACATAAGGCTCCAGCTTGCCCGTCAGGTCACAGCTTCCGGATCGATAGAATCTGTCTGGGAAAACCTGATAGATCACAGCGCCCTTTGCCCAATCCGGGGCGGTGAAATTCGCCGGGATACAGGAAACCTGCCATAAAGCGCCTGCCTCCATATTGGTGTCGTCGCCGTATTTAAACAGTCGGAAAGTGCCGGTGTGACCGGTGATCCGAAAGTAATAAAAGAAAAGTCCTGTTTCGGAAAAAGAAAAGCTTCCCTGCCAGATGTCATACAGATCCTGTGTCTGACCGAAGAGCATGGGTACTTCCCGGTAAGGCGTACCGTCCTCCCGGGAAAGGCAGACCGTTACAGCGGTGGTCTTGACAGAGCAGGGGATGTGGATGGCAAGATGGCAATCCTGCCCCGGCACCAAGCACCCAAAGGGTTTTTTAAATTCCGCTTTTTTAGAATCAAATAAAATACGCATACAACTCTCCCTAACGCGGTTCAAATTACAGTTTGTCGAGCTGTCTGTCGACACGCAACCAACCAATTGTCATTCCGAGCCAGTCCGCAGACTGGCGTGGGAATCTATTGTAATAGCTTGTTTTTTTGAGATTGCCACACCAGTGTGCGCACTGGTTCGCAATGACAACAAAGATT
>JAZOSG010000165.1:0-5126 GCA_045657005.1 Faecousia sp. | reverse complement strand
TGCCGGCGTACAGGTGCTTGCCCGGGCATGCTGTGTATCCGAAAACAGCATGGATATCCGCGAGCCTGTCCCGGTCCGGCTGTGAAATATCCAAATATCTGCAGACTGTATTTTGTTGATACGGTCTGCATATTTTTTACCCCCTTGGCAAACAATACCTCCGAACACCAAATACAGGAGGTTATGATCATGTTCCGAGTTCGTTTTGTCTGTCTGCTGCTGGCGCTTGTTTGCCTGCTGTCGGCAGGCACTCTGGCACTGGCAGCCGAGGTGGACTGCGATGCCACTTACTGCTTCTCTTCTTCTGACTTTTCCCAGGAAGACGACCTGAAAGGCGTCTGCATCACCCATCTGCCTTCCCCTGCTACCGGCACTATCATGCTGGGAAACCGGGTCATCCGTTCCGGTGATATCCTCACCGCCGAGCAGCTGGCGCAGATGACCTTCTCTCCCCTGCGCACCGAAACCGACCAGGATGCGGTGGTTACCTACCTGCCCATTTATGATGACCGGGTAGAGACCTCCGCCTCCATGACCATCGCCATCCGGGGCAAGCAGGACAACGCCCCTGTTGCCGAGGACTTTGCCCTGGAGACCTATAAAAACATCCCCAATCAGGCAAAGCTGAAGGTCACAGACCCCGAGGGAGAGGCGCTGACCTACTCCCTGGTGCGTCAGCCCAAGCGCGGCGAGGTCACCCTCAACGAAGACGGCAGCTTCACCTACACTCCCAAGAAAAATAAGGTAGGCGTGGATTCCTTCACCTACACCGCCGCTGATCCTGCCGGGAATGTATCCCGGGAGGCAACCGTCACCATCCAGATCCTGAAACCCACAGACTCCAAGCAGTATACCGACACCGCAGGTCAGCCCTGCCAGTTTGCCGCCGAATGGATGCGCAACACCGGGCTGTTTGTCGGTGAAAAGCTGGGCAACGAGGAATGTTTTTATCCCGAGAAGGCGGTCAGCCGGGGACAGTTTCTTGCTATGGTAGTCGAGGCACTGGATATCCCCACCCAGGAGGTCTCCTATGCCGGTCTGCCGGAGGACACGCCCCAGTGGCTCAAGCCCTATCTGGCTGCCGCCATGCGTGCCGGTCTGACTGCCGGTCTGCCCGAGAACAAGGCAGGCACCTTTGGTGCTGACGAGCCTGTCACCGGTGCAGAGGCCGCTGTGATGCTTCAGAACGCACTGGATCTGTCTGTCTCTCAGGCCTCTCTGGAGGCAGTGGATGCCGCCGCTGAAGAGGGCACTTCCACTGTGCCTGCCTGGGCAGCCACCTCTCTGACTGCCATGGCGGACAACGGTGTTGTCCTGGGTGCCATGGACACCCTCACCAGAGGGGATGTGGCGCTTTTGATGTACCAGACCTCCCTTTTGGCGCAGGAGGCTCCCGGTATGGCCGTGATCCGCATGCAACAATAAAAATATACCCCTGCGGTTCTTCGCAGGGGTACATACATATTACAGTGTTTCCAGCAGCGCTTCCAGCTGGGACAGGCGCTGGATCTGGTAGTCGGCTTTGATATCCGGCCTTTCGGGCTTACCGTCGGGATTGACCCAGCAGGTAGCGATCCCGGCATTGATGCCGCCCTGGATATCCGAGGACAGACTGTCGCCGACGATCATAGCCCTGGCAGGATCAAAACCCGGGATCCGGGCAAAGCAGCGGTCAAAATACACCTTGGCAGGCTTGTCCGCGCCCATATCCTGGGAGATAAAAATATCCGCGAAAAAATGGCTGATATCCGCGCTTGCCAGTCTGCTTGCCTGCACCTTTTTGGTGCCGTTGCTGGCAAGGTAGAGCTTATACTTTCCGGCAAGACGCTCCACCGCCTCCCTGGCCCCGGGCAGGAAATAGTGACCGATCGCCAGATTTTCCGCATACCGCACAGAGCACCCCTCGGCATCTGCCTGCACACCCAGCCGGTCAAACAACGTAGCAAACCGCCCCACAAGCACCTGTGCCCGGGTCAGCTCTCCACGCTCCAGCGCCTGCCAATGCTGCTGATTGATCCGGCTGTACAGGGCGCACCGCTCCTCGGTAGGCTCTACGCCGAAGTCCGTCAGCGTCTTGCGCAGCGCAAGGTGTTCTGCCTTTTGAAAATCCAGGATGGTATCATCCAGATCGATAAACAAGAACTCAATCATGCTTCTTTCTCCTGTTGATTTCATTCGCGATGGCAGCAAACTGCCCGATATCCAGCGTTTCACCCCGGACACCGGGAGCCAGACCGCAGGCCGCTATGACCTCCCCTGCCCCTGCCTTACCCAGCTCCGGGAAACCGGCGGCAAGACCGTTCTGTAAGGTCTTTCGGCGCATCGCAAAGCTTGCCCGGACAGTGCGGAAGAAGATCTCCTTGCTGCTAATCTGCCAGGGCAGCACCTTCCGGGTGCGCAGGGTGATCACCGCAGAGGTGACCTTAGGCTGGGGCATAAAGCAGTGCGCCGGCACATCAAACAGCAGCTCCGGCTCAGCGTAGTACTGGCAAAAAATGGTAAAGGCGCTGTAGTCTGCAGTTCCCGGCTTTGCCGCGATCCGCTGGGCTACCTCTTTTTGCACCATGACCGTCACTGAATCAAAGCACTCCGCCTCCAGCAACGCCGTCAGGATGGGAGATGTGATATAGTACGGCAGGTTCGCGCAGGCCATGGGTCGCAGGCCTGGGAATTTCTCCCGGACAAGCGCCGCTATGTCCAGCTTCAGCACATCATTCCACAGGATCTCCAGATTGGAAAATTCGCCCACCGTCCTGTCAAGAATCGGCTTCAGCCGCTGATCCACCTCCACGGCGCAGACCTTTCCTGCCCGCAGTGCCAGCTGCTGGGTCAACGGTCCGATACCGGGTCCGATCTCCAGCACCCCTGCCGTTTCATCCACCCCGGAATCCTCCGCAATGCTCTGAGGGACCCAATTGGCGATCAGAAAATTCTGTCCCTTGGCTTTTGAAAAGTGGAATCCGTGCTCCAAAAGCAGCGGCTTCATCACTTGGATATTGCACACATCGATCATAAAAAACGCCTTCCTCTCGCGGTCATTATAGCAAGAGGAAGGCGATATTTCAATATTTTTCTCAGTCGAGGAAATAGACCGTACAGCCTCTGACACCAAATGCACGGCATTCAGCATCTGTGGGGAAGTACAGATCCAGACGGTTGCCCTTGATCGCGCCGCCGCAGTCCTCTGCGGTACCGATACCGTAGATGTAACTTCCGTCATTGGTGACGATGAACATCCGGGTGCCGTAGGGGATCACCTTGGGATCCACCGCGATGGTGCCTACCCGGACAGTGGTGCCGGTGGCAGTGGTCATATTGCAGCCAGCATCGGTATGGGTATAGGCAGTTGCCTTGAACTGCTCCTTACGGCTGAAGGTCAGCACCTCGCCGTCTGCTGTGACGATCACACCGTCGCCGATGGCAGGTGCCCGGGACTCGGTGTTCTCCTCAGCGCCGGTGCCTGTGCCCACTGCAATGATCTCATTGACCGGCTGCTGTACCACGGTTTCTTCCAGGACAGTGTGGTTGGTCTCCTGAGAATTGACATAGACCACATCGGCGGTCTTGCGCATCTGACCGGTCACGCCGCTCACCAGCAGCTGACGCTGTCCCTCGGGCAGTGTGGGGTCATAGCACTCGATAGTCTCATAGGGGATGTCTACTGTGTAAGTCTGCTGTGTCTTGACGACGCAGTCAACGCTTACCTCCATGCCGTCATAGGTTTCAGTGTCCAGCGGCAGGGATACGGTGTACTCACCGTAAGAGGGGATGCCCAGGCGGTTCAGCAGCACTTCAAGTGTTTCGCCATAGCTGCTGACCTGGAGCTGCTCACCACAATTGTTGACAGTGATCAGCTGACTGCGCTGTACCGTGATCTCGGACACGCCGTCGCCGGGCTGCGTAGTGTAAGTATCATCCTCATCCAGCTGGAAGCCAGCCTGATCCAGAACTGCGGCAGGGTTAGTCGCGTAAGTCGTATAGACCTTGACCTGGTCGCCGTCGGTGATCACATATGTAGTCTGGGCGAATACCGTGGGCGCTACCAGAACCAGCAAAATGACCACGGGCAGTACCATCGCAGCTACACGGATGAGAAGACTTTTTCTCTTTTCAATGAACGATTTTAACGCTTGCATGGAATGAACCTCCTTTCGCAAAACTAAGGGTTATTCACCACTAAAATGAAGTGGTATCAAACGGTAACAAAAATACAACCCTGCATAGGATTGTGAATGTATTATAACAAATATTTCAAAAAAGTCAAGTGTTTACACCAAAACTCCGGAAAACGACAACATTTTGCATAAATATTCAGTAATTCTTATGTAAACCCGACCCCAAAATATACGATTCCGGTTGTCGCAAAAACACAACAACTGGTGGATTTGGTTACATTCGTTAACATAACGCGTCGAATTATGTAACATTCGCCCAAATACCCATTTTTCATGGTTATGGTAAACCAAAATACCTCCCAAAACTGCCTTTCGACAGGCTTTTCAAGGATTGACAGCAAGGAAAAACTGTGCTATATTCTGTTTGTAAAAGGCTGTGACGAAGACACGCGTTCCGGTAAGATTCCCAGAGAGGAGCCAGTCGGTGCAAAGGCTCTGTACCCCTGCCAGGAGCGATACCACTTCCGAGCTGACGGTTGGAAATAGCCGTCCGGGTGCGCCCGTTAGTGCGTTGGGCAAAGACGATCTGTGTCCCTTGCCCCAGAGTGGCGGACTTGTCCGCAACCAGGGTGGAACCGTGGAGTACATTATATACTATGTATCCCACCCCTGATTATGTCAGGGGTGGGATATTTTTCTGCCCCAATATTTAAGGAGGGTAACACCATGTCCGAAGAAAATCTGTACACCTTTGAAAACCCCGAGTACCGCAAGACCTTCTGGCACACCTGCTCCCACATCATGGCGCAGGCTGTCAAGCGTCTGTGGCCTGAGGTACAGCTAGCCATCGGTCCTGCCATCGAAGAGGGCTGGTACTACGACTTTGACGCACCCTTCACCTTCACCCCCGATCATCTGGAGAAAATCGAGGGCGAAATGAAGAAAATCTGCAAGGAGCGCATCCGCTTGGAGCGCACCGAAAAGAGCCGGGAAGAGGCTTTGGCCTGGGCA
>JAZOSG010000164.1:0-4868 GCA_045657005.1 Faecousia sp. | reverse complement strand
AACGCTCTGGTCCTGCACCATGGCAACAACGCTCTGACGAAGTGGATCGAGGAGACCGGCGGCGTGGGGCTGGAGTTCGTTGAATTCTCCGGCGGTACGGATATCGCTACTCAGATCTCCACCAAGATCGGCGCCCGTCAGGAGCTGCCCGACATCCTGTTCGGCATGACCCTGAACGAGGATACCCTGTCCCGTTACGGTCAGGACGGCTACTTCGTAGACCTGACTCCCTACTACGAGGACAAGGAAGGCGCTTCCAAGACCTTCTGGGACCGCATGACCAATGAGCTGACTGAGGAGCAGCAGGATTATGTTCTGCGTAAAATCACCGATGCCACCACCGAGAAGATCTACGGTGTGCCCATCGTTGAGACCTCTCTGATCGATAAGATGCACTTCACTCCCTGGATCAATGTGGAGTGGCTGGATCAGCTGAATCTGGAAATGCCCACCGACATCGACTCCTTCTACAATGTTCTGAAGGCATTCAAGACCGGTGACCCCAACGGCAACGGTCTGGAGGATGAGATCCCCCTGTTCGGTTCTGAGGCCGGTGGTTTGAACTCCTTTGTTGTTGACTACCTGATCAACATGTATACCTACTTCAACCCCTCTCGCGCTATGAGCGTGGACGAGAATGGCAAGCTCTCCCTGGTATACACCTCTGATGCGTACCGTGAGGGTCTGAAGTTTGTCAACAAGCTCTACACCGAGGGTCTGCTGACCTCCCTGGCTTGGTCTGCTAACTCCAATGAGATTAAGCAGATCACCACGCCTTCCTCCGGCACCGCTCTGTGCGGCATCTTCCTGGGTCACCTGACTGTCCATGCTACCATGGATAACGAGGTCATGTACCAGTATCAGCCCCTGCCTATGTGGCACAGTGTCGTCCGTGATGAAATCTCCGCAAACAACAACACCTTCATCACTGAGGATTGCGCAAATCCCGATAAGGCTTTCGAGGTCCTGATGACCATGTGGAGCTGGGACGGCTCCATGCGCTGCCGTTACGGCGAGTACGGCGTGAACTGGACTGACGCTGACGAGGGCTCCAAGTCCGACCTGGGCCTGGACGCTACCTACAAGCTGATCTCTGACCCCCTGAAGATGCAGAGCACTGCCAAGTGGGCTGTCATCGCTTCCACTCTGAACGTTTATGCTGAGGGCGAGACCGCTCAGATCGCCGACGAAATGACCGAGTGGATGAAGACGAAGTCCCAGATGCACGCAGAGGCGTACAGACTGTTCGAGGAAGCTGAGGCTAAGTACAATCCTGAGACAGTGGTTCCCTACCTGGTCGCTACCGAGGAGGAGAAGGCTGCTGTCGAGGCTGAGAGAACCAATGTTGGCGAGCGTTGGCAGAGAGCCCAGACCGAGTTCTGTACCGGCACTATGGATCCCAACAGCGACGCTGACTGGAATGGATACCTGAAGGAACTGGAGGATCTGGGTATGGCCAAGTACCTGGAATACCTGCAGATGCTCTATGACCGCTCCTAAGTTGCCATTTGATTTCATTTAACTGAAACAAACCCTGACAACGTACCTCTTATGCGCAGCCGGGAAGCAGCTTTCCGGCTGCGCAAGTCAAGCAATATCTAGAAAGGAATGAATCAAATGGCTAATTCCGCAGCTTTGGTGCAGGATCTGCGGCCCAAGAGTGGCTTTCAGAAATTCTGCTCCAAGTTCAAGCTGAACTGGCAGCTGCATTTGATGATGCTGTTGCCCTTTGCTTATATTCTCTTATTTGAGTACTTCCCCTCCTACGGTCTGATGATCGCGTTTAAGGAATACTCTCCCCGTAAAGGCATTCTGGGCAGTGAGTGGATCGGTCTGGATAACCTGAGAGCCTTCTTCAGCTACTACGGCTGGACCAATCTGGTGGTCAATACCGTTGCCCTCTCCTTGTATTCCCTGGCAATTACCTTCCCTCTGCCGATCATTCTGGCACTGATCATCCATGTATATTCCGGTAAGACCCTGAAGAAGGTGGCGCAGAATATTTCCTATATTCCCCACTTTATCTCTCTGGTCGTCATGGTCGGTATTCTCAATACCGTTCTGAACCCTGTTTCCGGTTTCCTGGGCTATATCAACAAAGCCATGGGCAATCTTGCCTATGAAGATATCCGAAGCACCAAGGAAGCCTTCCGGCATCTGTATGTCTGGTCCGGCGCCTGGCAGGGCACCGGTTGGGGCGCGATCATCTATGTGTCTGCCCTGTCTGCTGTGCCCGATGAACTTCACGAGGCAGCCAAGCTGGACGGTGCCAGCCGTCTGCGCCGTGTATTTGCGGTGGATCTGCCCACCATCCTGCCTACAGTCTGCATCATGCTGATCCTCCGCTTCGGCGGCATCATGAGCGTTGGCTATGAAAAGGTATGGCTGATGCAAAAGGCGCAGAATATCGATGTTTCCGAGATCATTTCCACGTATGTCTATAAGAATGGTCTCCGGTCGGGACGTTTCGGCTTTGGTACCGCTGTCGGCCTTTTGAACACCGCCATCAACACCGTGCTTACGCTGCTTGTCAACGGCATTGTCGATGCTCTGTCTGACGGCGAGATGAGCCTGTTCTAAGGAGGGCGACATAATGGCAAAAATCAAAAGTACAAAGATCCATGAGTCCATGGGTGACCGCATCCTGAATTTTATTCTGGCTGCTATCCTGGTCTTCGTGATCCTCATCATCGGCTATCCCTGTATCTACATCATTTCCAGCTCCTTCTCCAGCTCCAAGGCTATTGAGACAGGCTCTGTTATTTTGTGGCCTGTGGACTTTACCCTGGAGGCTTACCAGTTCGTTTTGAACTATAAGCAGGTCTGGGTGGGTCTGCGCAACACCGTGTTCTACTGCTTCATGTGTATTCTGTTTAACATGAGCTTTACGATCCTGGTTGCCTACCCTCTGTCCCGGAGAGATTTCCAGGGCAAGAAGTTCTACAACACTGTCATGTTCGTTGCTACCCGTTTCTCTCCCGGTCTGATCCCCATGTTTATTCTGAAGACCAACCTGGGTCTTTATGACAATGTTTGGGCGATCATCATCGACGGTCTGTTTGCGTACCAGCATATTTTGATCCTGCGTACCGCTTTCCAGACCAGTATCCCCGGCGACCTGTTCGACGCGGCAATGATCGACGGTGCAAATCACTTCCAGTGCCTGTTCAAGATCGCTATCCCTCTGGCAAAGGCGACATTGTCTGTTCTGATGCTGTACATTCTGGTTGCCAACTGGAACGGTTACTTCACCGCTATGATCTACTTGACCAGAAAGGAACTGTATCCCCTGCAGCTGGTTCTGCGTCCGATCATGACTGCGGCAAGTGCCATGGGTCAGATGGATGTTTCCGCCATGACCTCTGTGTATCAGCAGCAGGCTGACCAGGGTCTGGAAAATGTGCGTTACGCACTGATCCTGATCTCCACCGTTCCTATGCTGTGTGCCTATGCCGTTGTGCAGAAGTACTTCAAGGGCGGCGTCATGATGGGTTCCGTCAAGGGTTGATTTATCTTTAATACAAAAATCAGACAGGTATCCACCTGTCTGATTTTTTGTAATTTGACGGTTTAATTCCGATTTAACGAGCTGTATGCCGTATAACAATGTAGGGACACCCGTCCCCGGGTGTCCGCAGACGCTCCGGGAGGAGCGTCCCTACAATCATTCACGAAACACTCCATAAATAAGAATTTACAGGTAAAAAGTCACGCAGAGCATCTCTGCGTGACTTTCTATGTATGGGCGGATCTATTGGACGGGCTGGGGTTCTTCGGATTCTTCCTCGTCCGTGTATTCGTCAGCCAGGGTATATTTTTCCTCAGCGTCTTCTTCCTCAACGGCTTCTTCGCCCGACTCCTCCAGCGCCGGTGCTTCGGGATTATGGGTGTCGTTGAAGTGCTTGATCAGGGTAGTAAACGGCTTTTTCAGAAAGCTGAAGCCGAAGGCAACAGCGGTGCTGAAGTAAAGGGTCAGCCAGATGGGCATGATCAGCATAAAGGTGTACAGATCCAGCATGAACACAGCAAAGGGCAGCCACACAAGTACAGCCGTGGCGATGGAGCGGATCGGGTGGGCGAACAGCAGTAAAAATACATTGCGGATCAGCTGCATCGCTGTACATCCAAAGCGCGAATGGAATGCGGGAATCAGTGCCTGAAAAATGGCAAGCAGAATCATGGGGATGACACACAGCCAAATGGGAGCGCCCATAGCGATGGCAGTCAGTCCCAGATACACAACGGCAAGCAATGCCACACTCATCAGACCCCAGGAAAGTGTCACCGTGCCGAATCCGTTGGCAAAGCCCTTGAAGAACGCTGCCGAGGGGGAGGAGTCATCCTCTTTGTCCAGTAATACCTTGACAGCATTGAAAAGTCCTGCCTGCGCTGCGCCAATGGTAAAGATCGGGATGCAGCAAACAAGGTACAAAAAGTTCAGGATCATTAGATCTCCCAGGAACATCATGGTTTGCATCATTTTTGATTCGTAGGAAAATATGCTGTTCATTTTTCAACCTCCTTGCAATTATATATAGTTTAAGCCAAAAGGCTTGTAATTTCAAGAAGAATCTGTGAATTTTATGGTGAAAGATGCCCAAATTTAGGGAGTGAAACTTGTTGAATATGTAGAAAAACCAAGCGACGGCAGAAAAGATTTGTTTTGTTCATAATTAGTGATTATAATTTTAATTAACTGTTTAACACTTCAAATTCCAGTTTGTAGAGGTGTTGAAAAATCTTTGTTGTCATTGCGAACCAGTCCGCAGACTGGTGTGGCAATCTCAAAACCTAAGTTATCCTAATAGATTCCCACGCCAGTGTGAGCACTGGCTCGGAATGACAATTGGTTGGTTGCGTGTCGGCAG
>JAZOSG010000163.1:0-3966 GCA_045657005.1 Faecousia sp. | reverse complement strand
AGGGAAGGACCAGCCTCTACCAGCTTCTTGCCAGCCTCGTTGCCGGTGTACTTAACGAAGTTCTTTACGAAACGGCCTGCCAGATCCTCTGCCTTGCGCTCCCACTCGGAAACGTCAGCATAGGTGTCGCGGGGATCCAGGATCTTGGGATCCACGCCGGGCAGACTGGTGGGAACCTCCAGATCGAACAGGGGGATCTTCTTAGTCTCAGCCTTCAGAATGTCGCCGGACAGGATGGCATCGATGATACCGCGGGTATCCTTAATGGTGATACGCTTGCCGGTGCCGTTCCAGCCAGTGTTGACCAGGTAAGCCTTGGCGCCGTTGGCCTCCATCTTCTTGACCAGCTCCTCACCGTACTTGGTGGGGTGCAGCTCCAAAAATGCCTGACCGAAGCAAGCGGAGAAGGTGGGAGTGGGCTCAGTGATGCCACGCTCGGTACCAGCCAGCTTTGCGGTGAAGCCGGACAGGAAGTAGTACTGTGCCTGCTCGGGAGTCAGGATGGAAACGGGAGGCAGAACGCCGAATGCGTCAGCGGACAGGAAGATAACATTCTTCGCTGCAGGTGCTGCGGAAACGGGCTTAACGATGTTGGTGATGTGGCTGATGGGGTAGGACACACGGGTGTTCTCGGTGACGGACTTGTCGTCAAAGTCGATCTTGCCGTCTTCAGCCACGGTAACATTCTCCAGCAGCGCGTTGCGCTTGATCGCATTGTAGATATCGGGCTCGGACTCCTTATCCAGACCGATGACCTTTGCGTAGCAGCCGCCCTCGAAGTTGAACACGCCGTTGTCGTCCCAGCCGTGCTCGTCGTCGCCGATCAGCAGACGCTTGGGATCGGTGGACAGGGTGGTCTTGCCGGTGCCGCTAAGGCCGAAGAACAGAGCGGTATTCTCACCGTTCATATCGGTGTTGGCAGAGCAGTGCATGGAAGCGATGCCCTTCAGGGGCAGGTAGTAGTTCATCATGGAGAACATACCCTTCTTCATCTCGCCGCCGTACCAGGTGTTCAGGATGACCTGCTCACGGGAGGTGATGTTGAAGGCAACACAGGTGCTGGAGTTCAGACCCAGCTCCTTGTAGTTCTCAACAGCAGCCTTGGAAGCGTTGTAAACCACAAAATCGGGCTCGAAGTTAGCCAGCTCCTCCTCGGAAGGAACGATGAACATATTCTTAATGAAGTGAGCCTGCCATGCCACCTCCACGATGAAGCGGACATTCATACGGGTGTCAGCGTTGGCACCGCAGAAAGCGTCCACAACATACAGCTTCTTGCCGCTAAGCTCCTTCATAGCCAGGTCCTTAACAGTGGACCAGACCTGCTCGCTCATGGGATGGTTGTCGTTCTTAAACTCGTCGGAGGTCCACCACACGGTGTCCTTGGAGTTCTCGTCCATAACGATGTACTTATCCTTGGGGGAGCGGCCGGTGTAAACGCCGGTCATAACATTGACAGCGCCCAGCTCGGTCTGCTGACCCTTCTCATAGCCCTCCAGGCTGGGGTCGATCTCAGCGACGAACAGCTCCTCGTAGGAGGGGTTGTGGATGATCTCGGTGGTACCGGTGATACCGTACTTGGTAAGATCAAGCTTTGCCATTTTTATTACCTCTTTCATTATAAAGTAATACCGCGTCAAGGGCTTAAAACGCCTTCCTTAATTTGGTATCCCATATTTTGCGATTTTATCATACACTATCGATAACAAAAAATCAATAAATAATATGTGAAATTTTTCTGTCAAACGGCAAAAAATATGGCGGAAATAATAGCAAGACCGTATTTACTTTTTCTTTTGTTCGTGTTAAAATGTATTTGGTGAAGATTGGGAATTTAACAGCCCTCTTCCTGATTCGTAATTATTTAGTGGCTGCCTGCAGCCAAAAACACGGCGCGCGGCGTTTTTGCGGCGTGATCTGTATTATCGTATGGAGGTTCAATACACCATGGCAAGAAAAGTACAATTTGTTGAAACCGTTCTGCGCGATGCCAACCAGTCCCTGATCGCCACCCGGTTGCCTTACGAGAAGTTCGAGCCTATGCTCGAGACCATCGACAAGGCAGGCTACTACGCTGCCGAGTGCTGGGGCGGTGCTACCTTTGATGTCTGCCTTCGCTACCTGAACGAAGATCCCTGGGAGCGTCTGCGCAAGATCCGCGCCAAGATGCCCAATACCAAGCTGCAGATGCTGCTGCGCGGACAGAATGTTCTGGGCTATTCCCACTATCCCGATGATTTTGTCAAGCTGTTCGTGGCAAAAGCTGTGGAAAACGGCATCGATGTGATCCGTATTTTCGACGCTTTGAACGATGTGAAGAATATGAAGGTCGCTATGGATGCCACCACCAAGGCAGGTGCCATCGCCTCCGGTACCATTTCCTACACCGCTTCTCCCGTCCACACCCTGCAAAAGTATGTAGAGATGGTCAAGGAGCTGAAGGAAATGGGCGCTTCCACCATTTGCATCAAGGACATGTCCGGCATCATCGGACCTCAGGAGATCTACGATCTGGTGTCCGCCATCAAGGACGCGGTAGATCTGCCTATCGACCTGCACACTCACTGCACCACCGGTCTTGCCTACCCCGTCTACATGAAGGCTGTGGAGGCAGGCGTTGACATCATCGACACCGCCATTTCTCCCTTCTCCGGCGGCACCAGCCAGCCTGCCACCGAGACCATGGCTTACGCCCTGCGTCAGCTGGGCTATGAGGTGGATCTGGACGATGCCTGCACCACCAAGATGGCAAATTACTTCAAGACCATCCGTGACGAATATATCGCCGACGGTACACTGATCCCCAAGGCACTTGCCACCGATACCCAGTGCCTGCTGTATCAGATCCCCGGCGGCATGCTCTCCAACCTGATGACCCAGCTGGAGCAGATGAACGCGCTGGACCGTCTGGAGGAGGTCATGCTGGAAACCCCCAAGGTCCGTGCCGATATGGGCTATCCTCCCCTGGTCACCCCCACCTCTCAGATGGTCGGTGTTCAGGCTGTCAACAACGTTTTGGCAGGGGAGCGCTATAAGCGTGTTTCCAAGGAGATCAAGGCATACTGCCGCGGTGAGTACGGCACCACCCCCGCTCCCATCGATCCTGCGATCCGTGAGCAGATCCTTGCCGGCGACAAGATCGTGGAGGGTCGTTATGCCGACACCCTGGAGCCTGTTGTAGAGCCCACCCGGAAGAAGCTGGAGGGTCTTGCCAAGTCCGATGAGGATGTACTGAGCTACATTGCCTTCCCCAACCTGGCAGAGAAGTTTATGGAAGACCGCAAGGCCAAGGAAGAGAACATCTGCACCTACTCCATCGTGGAAGCTTGAGGAGGTAGCATATGCCGATCTTAACTTCCGCGCCTTCCCAGCTGGATAATATTCTGACCCTTGCTCTGGTGGCAGTTCTGGCCCTTGTTGTCGTGATCGCCGTGATCTGCAAGGCTGTATCCAAAAAGAAGGCCGCTTTTGTCTGCGTTTCCCAAGAGGAAGCTGCAGAACCTGTGGAAGTCCCTGCCGCTCCCGGCAGCGCAGGTCAGCTGAAGCTGCATAATGTAGAGCCCAAAACTGCCGCCATGCTCATGGCGATCGTCGCAGACAAGCTGGGTAAGCCCCTGAATGAGCTGCGTTTCATTTCTATCAAGGAGGTCGAATGATCATGAAATACAAAATCACTTTGAACGGCCGAACCTACGAAGTCGAGGTCGAGGCCGGTAAGGCTATGCTGCTTGACGAATACGAGGCCATCGTGCCCTCTGCCCCTGCCGCTCCCGTTGCCGCGCCTGCCGCTGCTGCAGAGGCTGCACCTGCTGCACCTGCTGCACCTGCCGCTGTTACCGGCGCAGGCGAGGCTGTGAACGCACCCATGCCCGGCACCATCCTGAAGGTCAATGTGACCCAGGGTCAGGCTGTCAAGGAAGGGGATGTGCTGTGCGTGCTGGAAGCCATGAAGATGGAAAACGATAT
>JAZOSG010000162.1:0-11314 GCA_045657005.1 Faecousia sp. | reverse complement strand
CCATTACAGTCTTTGTCTCCCATGACATCTGACCCACTTCCTTTGCTTGTCGGATGCCTTGTATTATAGCAAAAACTGTTACCTATGTCTCTTCTCTACCTGTTACCTATGTTACTACACTATACAGTCTCCCGTCCCGATAAACAAACAGAAAAAATCTTGCTACGCAAGGTGTTTTGATTTACTGCGCAACTCGAAGCTTACCGTACCAATGTACGCCTGCAGCTTCGAGTTGCATGTCTTGACGGCTCCTTTGACCTCTGTCACTCTGTTTTTATGCCAGATAGATCGCCTTGCAGGCAAGCATTGTCATATAGCAGTCCAGCTTAGATACGATCTCCATGGGCGCATGCATACACAGAACAGGCACACCTGCATCCACCGTGACAATGTTGCGGTTTGCCATATAGGCAGCCACAGTACCGCCGCCGCCCTGATCTACCTTACCCATAGTAGCGATCTGCCAGGTAACACCGGCATTGTCGAAGGTGGTGCGGATATGGTGCATTGCTTCGGCAGAGGCATCAGAAGCACCGCTCTTGCCCCGGGCGCCGGTATACTTGCAGATGGCAACGCCGTAGTTGAGTTGGCTGTTGTTCCGCCGGTCACAGGTCTCGGCAAAGTTGGGATCAAAAGCATTGGTCACATCTGCAGAAAGGCAGAAGGAATTCTCATAGCACCGGTTCAGATTTGCGCCGGTAGCGTCGCACAGATCCTGCATGAAGGTGTCAAAGGCATGGCTCTGCATGCTGGAAACACCCACCGAGCCGATCTCTTCCTTATCCGCAAGAATGCAAACGGCGGTGTGTGCAGGCACTTCCAGTGCCAGGATCGCCTCGATCTGGGCATAGGTGCAGACCCGGTCATCATGACCGTAAGCACCCAGCAGACTCCGATCCAGACCTACCTCCCGGCACTTGCCGGCAGGGACGATGGTCAGCTCGGCACTGTGGAAATCTGACTCTGTAATGCCGTATTTTTCATTCAGCAGCTTCATAATGTGCAGCTTTACCAGTTCGCTGCCTTCGCCTTCCAGAGGCTCTGTGCCCAAGATCACATTCAGCTGCTCGCCAACGATACCCTCAGCGAGGGTCTTTTTCATCTGGTCAGCAGACAGGTGGATCAGCAGATCAGACACCACCAGAACGGGATCGGTGTCATCCTCACCAATGGTAACAGTTACAGTCTTGCCGTCCTTGCGGCAGACAACGCCGTGTAGGGCAAGAGGAACGGTGGGCCACTGATATTTTTTGATGCCGCCATAGAAATGGGTCTTAAAGTAGGCGATCTCAGAATCCTCGTACAGGGGATTGGGCTTCAGATCCATCCGGGGGGAGTCGGTGTGGGCAGCGCAGATATTAGCGCCATTATCCATGCTTTCGCTGCCAATGACAGCCAAAAGGATGCTCTTATCCCGGTTGTTTTTATAAACCTTGTCGCCGGGCTTGAGCTGCATACCGGGAACAAGGGGCTTGAAGCCATTCTTTTCAGCAATTTCAATGGTCCATGCGGTTGCTTCACGCTCCGTTTTGCAGGCGTCCATAAACGCGCTGTAGCGCTTGCAGTATTCATTCATCTCGGCACGCTGGGTCTCACTAAGAGAGCAGTAGCCGTTTTTGGGAGCAGTAAGCAAGGACTCGCGAAGTTCTTCGTTGGTCATTTGGTTTCTCCTTTAAAGTTTTTCTTTCATTATACCCAATTGGGCGAAAAAGGCAAGGCATTTCTCCCGGAAGTCATCCCGGCTGCCACTATTTTCCAGAACATAGTCACAGCGCCTTGCAAATTCTTCTTCCGATGGCTGGGCGGCGATCCGGGCAAGAGCGTATTCTTCCGTGATGCCGTCCCGTGCCATGAGCCGTGTTACCCTGAGGGCTTTTGGTGCGGTAACCGTTACTGTTAGTTTACATAACTTATCGATTCCGCTTTCAAATAAGCCAATTGCGTCGATGGCGGCGAGGGGCGGCTCCGGGGTCAGCTGTTTTACTACCTCTGCCTTTACGGCGCTGTGGGTCAGCTTATTCAGTGCCTCCAACGCCTGCTTGTCCGAAAAGACGATGGCGCCCAGTTTTTTTCGCTGCAGCACACCCTTTTCTACAGTCCCGGGAAACCGATCTTCAATGGCGGCAAGCAGAGAAGGGTCTGTTTCCAGCAGCCGGTGGTAAATGGCATCGCAATCCAAAACGACACCGCCCAGCTCCCGGACGACTTCCAAAACGGTTGTTTTTCCACAGCCTGTGCCGCCTGTAATTCCAATGATCATATTGTCTCCTCCGGGTCAACGATCTGGAAAGCAGCTGCCTTTTTCAGCCGGTTCTGCACCGCATAGGCAACACCGCCGCCCTCAGGACAACGGGCATACACCCGGTGCACAGCCGGATCATCCAACTGGCGCAGGGCAGCAAACAAGCCTGCAGAAAGGGTAGACACCTCTGCCTCCTCGCCGTAGGCAAGGGGAGCGCAGCCTTCGTACAGCGGCAACTCCTCTGTGAAACACAGCACCCGGTCACCGGGAACAAAATGATTTTTGATATAATCAGCAGCTTTTTCCCGGCTGCCGGCGACGATGATCACCTGACACTGGGGGGCATAGTGACGGTACTTCATGCCCGGTGCTTTTACCACTTCGTCTTTATTGATCTGGGCAGTGACAGCCTTGTCCACCACAAGATCGCCCAAAACCTCAGTAAGCTGCTCCGGGGTGATGCCGCCGGGACGCAAGAGCCGGGGGCGGTCCTCTGTCAGATCCACGATGGTGGATTCCACACCCACCCGGCAGGCACCGCCGTCAATGATCAGGGGGATCTTGCCGTCATGGTCGTCCAGCACATGCTGGGCGGTGGTAGTAGAGGGCTTTCCGGAGATATTGGCAGAGGGGGCAGCAATGGGAACACCGGCAAGGCGGATCACTTCCCGGGTCACCGCATTATCCGGGCATCTGACTGCCACCGTATCCAGACCGCCGGTAGTGCGCTTGGGAACACAGCTTTTGGCAGGCAGTACTATAGTTAAAGGTCCCGGCCAGAATTTTTCCGCCAGACGGTAGGCACTTTCCGGCACATGGTGGCAAAGGGTATCGATCTGGGACGCGTCCGCAATATGCAGGATCAGAGGGTTGTCATTGGGGCGACCCTTGACAGTAAAGATCTGATCTACCGCCTCCGGATCCAGTCCGTTGGCACCAAGACCGTAAACGGTCTCGGTGGGCAATGCCACCAATCCGCCTGATCGAATTATTTTTGCCGCCAGGGCAGCACATTCCGGCGCTGCTGCGGATATGATCCGGGTCTGCATATATTTGTCTCCTTACTGCTGTAATTTATAATGAAAGGGAAAACGGGAGAAAATAAGTTCCGTTTTGTCCATATTGTCTGTCCTGTACATTGACTTACCCTCGCCCCGGTGATATGTATTAGAACAGCTCATCGATGTGTTCTTTTCGGTACTGGGTCGGGGAAAGTCCAGTTTGTTTTTTAAATAAGCGGCTGAAATACATAGGATCCCGATAGCCGATTTGGGAAGAAATTTCGCTGACAGAAAGCTTTTCTGTTAGAAGCAGCTGTCTTGCAAGGCGAAGCCGTTCCCGGATCACAAAGCTTGCCGGTGCAATGCCGTGTTGCTTTTTAAACACCCGGCGAAGATAGCTGTCGCTGACAGCGGCTAATTTTGGGAGTACGGATAAGTCCAGCTCCGGATCTGTAAGATGTTGGGTAAGATGCTGCATTACCGGATCAAGAAGACTTTTATCTCCCGGGGAGAGATAATGCTGGCCGGTGGTTTTTTCAAGCAGCTCGTATAAATAAGCCAAGGTGGAATAGACCTGCTCCTTTTGCCAGCTTTTATAGATCTTTTGCGCCTGCGCGGTTAGATCAATGCCCTGGGGAAGGGGAAGCTTAGCAATGGCAGCGGTGTAAGACGCATTCATCTCAAAATTGATCACATAGGAGTAGCCGGGCGCGATCTCCCGGATCGAGTAGGAGCTGCCCTTTGCTACAAATAAAATATCTCCTGCTGTCAGCTGCCAGACCTGTGCGCCCGCACGGTATTCAGTGGTTCCCTCCAGCTTGATGATAAAGCCGTTGCTGCGCCGGTTCTGCATCTGCCGTCTGCCTACGATGGACATATCCCGCAGAATACTGCTGAGGGTCAGTCCCTGAAAGGGATGCCGGTCCATATGCTCACCTCCACCCTTACATTATAACATTTCCGCTGTGGCGGTCAACAATAAAAAAACGAAGGAGCTCAAAATTATGATCTTAAAGAAAAAATACAGCGGTATTACCGTGCCGGTGCTGACCCCGGTGTTGCCGGATGAAACGGTGGACGAGCAGGGCTATCGCCGGCTGATCCAATACCTTCTGGACAACGGCGTTCACGGTGTGTTTACCTGCGGCACGCTGGGCGAGACTATGACGCTGACCCAGTCTGAGCGCGACCGTGCCATCCGGATCGCAGCCGATGAATGCCGGGGAAAAGCAAAGGTGTTTGCCGGTGTGATGGATACTTCCACCAAGCGTGTCATCGAAAACATCAAGCATATTTCCGACTGCGGCTGCGATGCGGCAGTGATCACTCCCGTGTTTTATGACCGACATACCTCTCAATCTGAGATCATCCGGCTGTTTGAAGATGTGGCGAATAAGACGGACATCGACCTGGTGGCTTACAACATCCCCACCTTCGTAGTGGAAAAAATTGAGCCTGCCACTGTTTCTGCACTGGCAGATATCGACAAGGTCAGGGCCTATAAAGACAGTGCCGCAAACTTCAATGATACAGTCAAGGTCTGCAACGCACTGGCTGACCGGGAGGATTTCTCCATCCTCAACGGCACGCCCGTGCAGTATATGCCCTCGGCGCTGCTGGGCTGTGATGGTTGCGTCCCCGGCATGGCATCTATGTATCCGAAGGTGTTCGTCAAAGCATACGAGGCAAGCCTGACAGGAGATGTGGAAGCGATGCGCAAGTTCAATAAGCTGATATGTCTTGCCGGTTCTGTATACGCCAGCGCGAAAAACGGCACTGCTGCCGTTAAGTACGCGGTGTCCACTATGGGCTTTATGGACGAGCGTGTACTGCGTCCCCAGGACGGCTGCAGCCCGGAGGAAAAGGAGAAGATCCGTAAGCAAATGGCGATCTGCGCCGAGACCTTTCAGGCAGAAGGAGTGGAAAGTATATTATGATCGTAGATCACAAAAAATACAAAGAATTTTGCCGCAAGGCGCTGATCCAGTGTGGCGTAAAGGAAGAAGCGGCAGAGGCAGTGGCGGATTGCTGCGTCATGACGGATATGATGGGCATTACCACCCACGGCTCGGTGAATCTCCCCAAGTATATCAATAAAATGCGCCACAGCGGTCTGGACGGGCAGTCTACGCCCACGGTGATCACAGAAGGTCCTACCTGGGCGCGGCTCAGCGGTGAAGGCGGTTTTGGCATGTACAATGGTCGCTATGCCATGGACTTAGCAATGAAGAAGGCAGACCAGATGGGCATGGCGATCGTTACAGTCAAGGATAGCGGACATTTCGGCGCTTGCAGCTGCTACAGTGTTTACGCAGCCCAAAAAGGTTATCTTGCTATTGCTATGAGCAACACCAATAAGCTGATGTGTGTCCCTGGCGGCAAGGGAAATATTATTGGAAATGCGCCTATTTCCTACGCTCTGCCCCGGCAGGAACAGCACCCTGTTTTCATGGATATCGCCCTTTCTCAGGTGGCAAAGCTGAAGGTGGTACAGTACCAGAAGGAGGGCAAAAAAGTGCCCGACGGCTGGGTGGTGGACGAGAACGGTCTGCCCACCAATGATCCTCAGGGCAACAATTTCTCTATGAGCCCCATGTCTGCCCACAAGGGCTACTGTCTGGCATTTTTGGTAGAAACGCTGACTACGGTACTCTCCGGTGGCAGCTTTGATATCAAGAGCTGGCTGTTTGCGCCCCCTGAGACCCAGTCCAATCTGGGACATACCATGCTGGTGATCAATGTTAACAAGATGATGGATCCCATGGAATTTGCTTCCCGGCTGGAAGAATACACCGCATCCATCGTAGATGCCCCTAAGGCCCTTGGCTCCGATAAGATATTCTATCCCGGCGAACCCAACTGGGTCAGCTATGACAAGGCGGTCAAGGATGGCTTGGAGCTGCCGGAGGCTACCTTGTCTGCGGCGCGGCAGCTGGAAGAAATGACCGGACTTTCATTAGAGGAGGCTATGCTATGAAAATGCTCATCGGCGGTAAAGAGGTAGATGCCTCCAACGGTGTCGTAATGGATAATATCAACCCTGCGACCGGGGAAGTGATTGATACAGTACCCTGCGCCACGGCAGAGGATCTGGAAACGGTCATTTCCAATGCGGTGGAGGGACAGAAGCAGTGGGCGGCGATCCCTTTCCATAAACGGATGGAGATTTTGGAAAGGTTTGTGGCGCTGGCACAGGCAAAGGAAGAGACCATTGCACGGACCATGGCTATCGAGGGCGGCAAGCCCTATGCCCAGGCGCTGGGCGAGGTGGGCAGAGTGAAGGATGCCTTCCGGCTTTATATGGCAGAAGCCCGGACCATGTATGGCAAGACTATCCCCTTAAACAGCGAGCCCAGAGGTCTGGGTGATGTGTGCTTTACCGTGTTTGAGCCACTGGGTGTCATTGCTGCCATCTGCGCCTTCAATTTCCCCGGCGTGCTGTTTTCCCACAAGGCGGCAGCTGCCCTGTGCGCAGGCAACAGCGTGATCTTAAAGCCTGCCTCCGACACTCCCGGTGCTACCATGCTGATGACAAAGTTGCTTTTGGAGGCAGGTGTGCCTGCCAATGCGGCGCAATGCATCACCGGCTCCGGCAGCGTCATCGGCGACGGACTTGTGGCAGATCCCCGGGTGGCAGGTGTGACCCTTACGGGAAGCACCAGGGTTGGCATTAATGTGGCAAAGCTGTGTGCCGCGCAACTAAAGGCATGCTCTTTGGAGCTGGGTGGCAACGACCCCTTGGTGATCATGGATGACACAGATATCGATGAGGCGGTGTCTCAGGCGTTGGGCGGCAGGATCGCCAATGCCGGGCAGATCTGCTGCTCCAGCAAGCGGTTCATCGTGCAAAATACCATTAAAGATGCCTTCAGTAAGGCTCTGGCAGAAAAGCTTAGCGCCATGCGTTTGGGCGACCCCATGGATCCGGAAACGGAGATCGGTCCTGTTATCAATGAAAAGGCGGCAAAAAATATCGTCAGCCAGGTGGAGCATGCTGTATCTCAGGGGGCGAAATTACTGTGCGGCGGCACTCGGGAGGGCTGCTTTGTTAAGCCCGCGGTGCTTATGGATGTTCCTCGGGACAGTGATGTTGCCACCGACGAGGAGATCTTTGGCCCGGTGTTCCCGGTGATCGGCTTTGATACCCTGGAGGAGGCAATTGAGATCGCCAACAATTCCTGCTACGGTCTGTCCTCCGGAATTCTGACCAAAAACACCAAAATAGGAATGAAGTTTGCCCTGGCGGTAGACGCAGGCGGCTGTGTGGGAGGCGGCAATGGCAATTACCGGCTGACCCAGCAGCCCTTCAACGGACATAAAATGTCCGGCGTTGGTTCTGAAGGAACCATGTATTCCCTGCATGAAATGGTCAAGGTCAAAACCATCGTACTGAAAGAAGTGTTTTGATCAACTGGAAGATGTTTGTAAATACAAATATCCCCCGGTGCGAAAGCATCGGGGGATCGTTTGTATATTTCGTTATATTACACAGTGGGCTGGTTAGCTGCCTCGATGATCTGTACGAACTTCTCGGGAACCAGGGATGCGCCGCCGATCAGACCGCCGTCGATGTCGGGCTGTGCCAGCAGCTCGAAAGCGTTCTTCTCATTCATAGAACCGCCGTACAGAATGGAGATCGCACGGGCGTTCTTGGAGGAGTACAGCTTGCGCACTACGGTACGGATATTTTCGCAGACTTCCTCTGCCTGCTCGGGGGTAGCAGTCTTGCCGGTGCCAATAGCCCAGATAGGCTCGTAGGCGATAACCACCTTGCGGATCTTTTCCTCGGGGACACCCTTCAGACCCAGCTTGATCTGCATAGCGATCCACTCACCGGTGATACCGGCCTCACGCTGCTCCAGGCTTTCGCCGCAGCACATGATGGGGATCAGACCAGCATCCAGAGCGGCCAGGACCTTAGCATTGACATCTGCATCAGTCTCACCCATTGCACGGCGCTCGGAGTGACCGATGATCACATACTTACAGCCGGCATCCACCAGCATGTTGGTAGCGATCTCACCGGTGTAAGCACCGGAGGCGTTGGCGTTGCAGTTCTCAGCGCCGATGCCCACCCGGGTCTCACGCATAGCGCGGACAGCGGCAGGGATGCACACGGCAGGAACGCACAGTGCCACATCACACCAGCGACCCTTCGGCATGATTGCCTTTAGCTGCGCCATGAACTCCTTGGTTTCGGTGGGGGTCTTGTTCATCTTCCAGTTACCGGCAATAACGGTCTTGCGATACTTTCTGTTCATTTTTCATCTCTCCTCATATATGTACATCGCCAAGCGATGCGAATAGACATAGTTAAGTGTATAGCTTTTGCTTGGATATATGCTTAAAAAGAGGGGGCGATGCGGGCATCGCCCCCAAAAAAGTTAGAAAATTACTTATCCTGCAAGCAGGCAATACCGGGCAGCTCCAGGCCCTCCAGGAATTCCAGAGATGCCCCCCCGCGGGTGGAAATATGGGTGATCTGGGAAGCAAAACCCAGCTGCTCGCAGGCAGCTGCGCTGTCGCCGCCGCCGACGATGGTCACAGCGTCGCTGTCAGCCAGAGCCTGTGCAACAGCGATGGTGCCCTTTGCCAGGGTGGGGTTCTCGAACACACCCATGGGGCCGTTCCAGACAACAGTCTTGGCATTTTTGGCAGCCTCAGCAAACAGCTCACGGGTCTTCTCGCCGATGTCCAGACCCATCTTGTCAGCAGGAATGGCGTTGGAAGCAACGGTCTCCACAGCGATCTCGCCGTCGATGGGGTTGGGGAATTCGGATGCCACTACGGTGTCGATGGGCAGCAGCAGATTAACGCCCTTGGCCTCTGCCTTTGCCATCATTTCCTTGCAGTAGTCGATCTTTTCGGAATCCAGAAGGCTGGTGCCGACGCTGTAGCCCTTGGCAGCCAGGAAGGTGTAAGCCATACCGCCGCCGATGATCAGGGTGTCGACCTTTTCCAGCAGGTTATTGATAACATTGAGCTTGTCGGAAACCTTAGCGCCGCCCAGAATGGCAACGAAGGGACGCTCGGGATTTGCCAGCGCCTTACCCATGATGGAGACTTCCTTCTGCACCAGGTAGCCGGAAACAGCAGGCAGGTAATCTGCAACACCTGCGGTGGAGGAGTGGGCACGGTGAGCAGTGCCGAAAGCGTCGTTGACGAAGATATCGGCCAGATCAGCCAGCGCCTTGGAAAGCTCGGGATCATTCTTGGTCTCACCCTTGATATAACGGGTGTTCTCCAGCAACATCACATCGCCGTCCTTCAAAGCGGCAGCTTTCGCCTTGGAATCCTCACCGGCAACATCGGAGGCCATGATGACTTCCTTACCCAGCAGCTGGGAGATCCGCTCAGCGACTACCTTCAGGCTCAGCTCGGGCTTCCACTCGCCCTTGGGCTTACCCATGTGGGAGCACAGGATGACCTTGGCACCCTTGTTTACCAGGTACTCAATGGTGGGCATGGCAGCCACGATCCGCTTGTCGGAAGTGATCTTGCCGTCCTTGGTGGGAACATTGAAGTCGCAGCGGCACAGCACACGCTTGCCGGCAACCTCGATGTCTTCGATAGACTTCTTGTTGTAATTCATATTTTTTCCTCCATAATCGAGGCTTCAGCCTCGCATATTTCCGTAGTCTTGCAAACCGGGAAAATCCAGCTGCCGCAGCGCTTCATAGACAGTGATGGCAACGCTGTTGCTTAAATTCAGGCTTCTTGCCTCGGTTCGCATGGGGAGTCGGATGCAGTTTTCCCGATGGGCTTCCAAAAAAGGCTCAGGAAGACCCTTGGTCTCCTTGCCAAAGAAAAGGTAGCATCCATCTTCGAAAACAGCCTCGGTATAGCTCCGGGGAGCTTTCGTGGAAAGACACCACATCTGTTTCACATCGTTGTGTGCAAAAAAGTCCTCCAGGTTCTCATAATCCCGGACATCTACCAGATGCCAGTAGTCAAGACCGGCGCGTTTGACAGCCTTGTCCGAGATATCGAAGCCCAGAGGGCGTATAAGATGCAGACGCGCGCCGGTGGCAGCGCAGGTACGGGCAATGTTGCCGCAGTTCTGAGGGATCTCCGGCTCTACCAGGACGATGTTCAGCATGGACAGTTACCTCCCGGTCAAAATTTGCTCGCCTGTCTATTGTATTGCAAAAAGTTAGTAAAATCAATCTAAAAAACACAATTTTTTTCAAATTTTCATACTATTCACATAAAAAAAGTTCAAACACTTCCATTTTTGTGGAATTTTCTACTAAATTTCGCCATTAGACGCGGTTATGAAGAGATTTCAACGGTTTTTTGATGTTTTTATCCCTAAAATAAAAGTCACCCCGGATCGGTGATCCGGGGTGAAAAAGGTTTACATAAAATTACTGATTCAGGTAAGCATCAATGGCGGCAGCGCCCTTCTTACCTGCGCCCATGGCAAGGATAACGGTAGCAGCACCGGTAACGGCATCGCCGCCGGCGAACACACCGTCGCGGGTGGTCATCTCGTCTTCGTTGACGATCAGACAGCCCTTCTTGTTGGTCTCCAGACCGGGGGTGGTGGTGCGCAGCAGGGGGTTGGGGCTGGTGCCCAGAGACATGATGACAGTGTCCACATCCAGAATGAATTCGCTGTCGGGGATCTCGATGGGACGGCGGCGGCCGGAAGCGTCAGGCTCGCCCAGCTCCATACGGATGCACTTCATGCCGCAGACACGGCCATTTTCGTCGCCCACGATCTCAATGGGATTGCACAGAGTCTTGAACTCGATGCCCTCTTCCTTGGCGTGGTGCTTTTCCTCAGCACGGGCAGGCATTTCAGCCTCGCCGCGGCGGTAGACAACGTAAACATGCTCAGCGCCCAGACGCATTGCGCAGCGGGCAGCGTCCATAGCCACATTACCGCCGCCCACAACAGCCACAGCCTTGGACTTGATAATGGGGGTGTCATACTCTTCCAGATACGCCTTCATCAGGTTGGTACGGGTCAGGTACTCGTTTGCGGACATAACGCCAACCAGAGATTCGCCGGGGATGTTCATGAACATAGGCAGACCTGCACCGGAGCCGACGAACACAGCCTTGT
>JAZOSG010000161.1:0-2049 GCA_045657005.1 Faecousia sp. | reverse complement strand
AAGCCGGGGCAGCACAGGCGCAAGGGATATGTTCACATCTGCCACGATATTCACAAGCACCAGATCATAGCGCTTTCCGGTCAGCTGCTCCATGAGCTTTTTGTCCGACAGTACATTTCCCGTCAGGGCAGTAAACTCCGGGGCGGCAAAACCGTTGTAGGCAGCGTTCTCCCGGGCGATATTTTCCGCCTTGGGATCAATATCCACACCGATGGCAGACTTTGCGCCCAGCCGCAGGGCGGCAATCGACAAAATACCGCTGCCGCTGCCCAGATCCAGGCAGCTTCCCCCGGGCTGCAGCAGCTCCTCCATCGCTTCCATCACCATCTGGGTAGAGGGGTGGGCACCGGTGCCGAAGGTCAGCCCCGGATCCAGGATCACAGGCAGCCTGCCTTCGGTATCGCTGTCTGCCAGCCAGTAGGGCAGCACCACTAAACGGCTGCCCACCGCCTGGGGCGGATAGTTTTCTTTCCAGCTTTCCTCCCAGTTTGTCTGGGGGAGCTTTTCCACAGTCACCGCAAGAGTGCCCAGCTCGCCCTGGGGATTCTTTTGTTTCAGGTCTTCCAGCAGCGCCTTCAGCCTGGCAAGCCCCTGGGTGTCGGAGTCTTCCAGATACAGCTTGATCTGGGACAGTCCCTGGAGCTTTTGCTGCAATTCCTCGTCAATATAGTCCCAGTACGCCCGGTTCTGATCCAGAAAGGATTCAAATTCCGCCTGATCCTCCAAAAGCAGGTCGTCAAAGCCTGCTGCCGTCAGGGCGGCGGCGACCTCCTCGATCCCGGCAGGCGCGGTGGAAACGGTGATCTCAAGCCAATCCATAGCTTACTCCTTAGGGTTTTTCCCTATTCTACCGCAAAAACGCCAAATTGGCAACCATTAAGGTGTAAACATTTCGAAAAGCCAAATTTCAGGAAGTTTACGGAAGGTTCATAAAATTTTCACGGAAAAACCGCAAATAATGCTTGCATTTTCCGAAAGGGTGGGGTATTATATAGCCGTTAGCACTCAAAACAAAAGAGTGCTAACAGCTCTGTAGATACAGGCGGACTATTTCCGCCGTCTAAATAACCGTTATTGGAGGAATCACTATGAAACTGAAACCCATGGCAGATAACATTCTGCTGAAGCAGTCCGAGGCGGCTGAGACCACCACCTCCGGCATCATCCTGGCTACCACCAAGGAAAAGCCCGCTATTTATGAGGTCATGTCCGCAGGTCCCGATGTCAAGGACATCAAGGCCGGGGACAAGGTCGTGGTCGGCAACTTCACCGGCAATGACATTAAGCTGGACGGCGTGGACTATAAGTTTGTAAAGCTGGAAGATGTTCTGGCAATCGTCACCGAGTAATCAGGAGGAATTGAAAAATGGCTAAAATGATCGTTTACGGCGAGGATGCTCGCAAGAAGCTGCAGGCTGGCATCGACCAGCTGGCAGATACCGTTAAGGTCACTCTGGGTCCCAAGGGCCGCAATGTGGTTCTGGGCAGAAAGTTCGGCGCTCCGCTGATCACCAACGACGGCGTTACCATCGCCAAGGAGGTGGAGCTGGAGGATGCCTATGAGAACATGGGCGCACAGCTGATCCGTGAAGTGGCTACCAAGACCAACGATGTTGCCGGTGACGGCACCACCACCGCCACCCTGCTTGCCCAGGCGATCACCCGTGAGGGTCTGAAGAACCTTTCCGCCGGCGCAAACCCCATGGTCATGCGCAAGGGCATCGAGAAGGCTGTTGAGGCCGCTGTTGAGGCTATCAAGGAGCACTCTGTTCCCGTTAACGGCTCTGAGGACATCGCCCGTGTGGGCACTGTTTCCTCCGGCGACGCATCTATCGGCGCGCTGATTGCTGAGGCGATGGAGAAGGTAGGCACTGAGGGTGTCATCACCATTGAAGAGAGCAAGACTGCTGAGACCGGCCTGGAGGTCGTGGAAGGTATGCAGTTTGACCGGGGCTATATCTCCCCCTACATGGTCACCGATACCGACAAGATGGAAGCCGTCCTGGACGACGCGCTGATCCTGATCACCGATAAGAAGATCTCCTCCAT
>JAZOSG010000160.1:0-2485 GCA_045657005.1 Faecousia sp. | reverse complement strand
GGTGTAGAGCAGTTTTGAAGTGGATATTTTTCGGCTAAACAAATAAGAAACTTCCCGGAATGCTGACGCATTTCGGGAAGTTTTTATGCGGTTTAGGCGGAAAAGAACCGTTCAAAACCGATGCTGCGTTACGGAGTGTCGCCCTTAAGGCGCACTTTTTTATCCCCAAATTCCAGTTTAGCGGACAGTGTCCGCTGACAAATTCGCACGACAACCTTTGCTTGTCGTTACTGCTCCTGACTGTGCCCGGTAACGCAATTGCATTCGTAATCCACCATTTTTTAACGCAGTAACGATACCGAGCGGGTGAGGGGACTAACGAATTGATAGGCACTTTGCACGAATTGTCCGGCGGCACTGCCGCCCGATAAACTGGAAGTTATCCTTTAAAATGGGTGGACATTTCCTGCTTTGCCCTCTCAAGCTCCTGGGCAAGCTCAGATGCGGACATCCGTAGAACGCCGCTGCGCAGAGAGCTTAGCTGCACCAAAGAATCGGAGGTGGCGACCCGAACAGCGTAGTTGCTGCCGATCTGGGCAGCCAATGCTTCAATGTAAGCATCTGCCGTTTCGTTTTCTTTGGTATAGACCACCTGAATGTTGTGGAAGAGCTGCTTTTCACCGGGGTTTCCTTTGACTTTGTAGCCGTCAAAAACCACAACCAGATAGCACTTTCGAAAGCCTGCGTAGCTGGACAGAAGATCACACAACCGCCGCCGGGCGGCATCCAGATCACTTTTAGCGGTCTGCGCCAGAGCCTCCCAGGCGAAAATAATATTGTAGCCGTCCACGATCAGCGCTGTCTGCCGTGGAGGACGGATGGTCAGTGTCTCTGTGGCAGGCCGGTTTTCCGGCGCCCGGTACTGGGGGCGTTTTACGGGGCCAAACTCCCGCTCCATGATCGCCTCCAGCTCTTTGTCATCCATGGAAAGATTCCGGGTGATGATCGTAGGCTCCGGCTGCGTCTTTTTCAGACCGCTGTCCAAATGCATAAACTCCGTGACCCGATCCCACTTCACCGTCACACCGGCACCATGGTCACAGAACACGCTGTCCGGAGTGTTGTCCAGATCTGCCTCCGGGTCATACCCGGCGTCTGCGATCACCCGGTCGGCATCGTGGCAGGGGGCGTAGCCGTGAAGACTTACCTGCAAAACACCGCGACCTTGGGTGTAGGACGCTACCTGGTCGGCGTAATCCCCTAACTCCGATGCCGGGACAGTGCCCTTGAGGGTGGAAAGCTCTCCTTCGGCAAAGGGGGTATCGAACTGACCGCTCATCGCCCGAATATCGGTGATGGCTCTGCCCACACAGGGGGTAGGCACGGTCAGAATAAAATCATACCAAGGCTCTAAAAGAACAGGCTGCGCCTGCATCAGCCCCTGACGCACTGCCCGGTAGGTGGCCTGCCGGAAATCCCCGCCTTCGGTATGCTTGACATGGGCACGACCTACCAGCAATGTCAGCTTCATGTCGGTAATGGGCGCGCCTGTCAGGATACCCAGATGGGTCTTTTCCGCCAAATGGGTCAAAATCAGCTTCTGGTAGTTACTGTCCAGAACATCGGTGGGGCAAATTGTGTCAAATACCAGTCCGCTCCCCTGAGGCAGCGGCTCCAAAAGCAGGTGCACCTCCGCGTAATGGCGCAGCGGCTCAAAATGTCCTACACCCTCGACAGTGTCAGCGATGGTCTCTTTATAGAAGATCCGCCCGGTGTCTAGAGTCACCTCCATGGAAAACCGCTCCAAAATCAAGCTGCGCAGGATCTCCAGCTGCACAGCGCCCATGATCTGCAGATGGATCTGCTTTAAGCGGTCGTCCCACAGGATATGCAGCTGGGGGTCTTCTTCCTCCAGCTGTCGCAACCTTTGCAGCGACTGCACCGGATCACAGCCTGCAGGCAGCTCCACCCGGTAAGTCATCACCGGCTCGATGACCGGCATTGGCGCAGAGGGCTCAGCACCCAAGCCCTGCCCGACATAGGTGGCATTTAAGCCGGTGACGGCGCAGACCTGCCCCGGGAAGACCTCGTCGGCGGCGGTAAATTTCTCTCCGGAGTACAGCCGCAGCTGCACAGCCTTTTCCGGATCCTTATCCGAATAGGTGATGCTCTGGCGCACCTTCAGGCTGCCGCCGGTCACCTTTATCCAGCTTAAGCGGTTGCCCTGAGGGTCTCGGGATATCTTGAAGACCTTAGCGCCGAAGGAGTCGCTGTATTCCTGCCTGGGGGCGTAGATATCCAATATTTCCAGTAGTCTGTCCACCCCTTGCAGCTTCAGCCCTGAGCCGAAGCAGCAGGGGAATACCTTTCGGGCGGCAATCAGGGTGCGCAGGGCATCCGGGGTTACGGTTCCTGTTTGTAGATAATTTTCAAGGGTGGCTTCGTCGCACATGGCAACGCTTTCAAACAGTGCGTCCTGTTCCTGGGAAAAATCCACACAGCCCGGATTAAGGCGGCTTTGCAGCTGGGCAAGCAGCGTCTGCCG
>JAZOSG010000159.1:0-2717 GCA_045657005.1 Faecousia sp. | reverse complement strand
CTCAGCAACTCCTTGGCTCACAGAACGACATGGCTACGATCCGACTTGGTCAACGATGAACAGAGCAGCAGGCAGCTTCTTCATTTCCTTCACGCCGCCCAGGTACTTCTCCAGCTTCTCGATCTCGCCCTGGTGCTTGATGACTTCCTTTTTGGGCAGCATAGCGAAGGTGCCGTCCTCTTCCATCTTCTTCAGCTGAGCCAGACGGTCGATACGGCTACGCATGGTGCGGAAGTTGGTCATCATACCACCCAGCCAACGGGAGTTGACGTAGTAGCCGCCGCAACGGGCTGCTTCTTCACGAATAGCATCCTGTGCCTGCTTCTTGGTGCCGACGAACAGCACATTACCGCCGTTGGCAGAGATCTCACGAACAAAGTAAGTCGGATCGTAGCCATGTCGTTCTGTGAGCCAAGGAGTTGCTGAGCATGGTTGTCTTCCTAAGACCGCTTGGCCTCCGACTTCGCCGCAGCGGGCAGCCTCTTCCTTGATGGCATCCTGTGCCTGCTTCTTGGTGCCGACGAACAGCACATTGCCGCCGTTAGCGGAGATCTCGCGGATGAAGCTATATGCCTCTTCCAGCTTCTTAACGGTCTTCTGCAGGTCGATGATGTAGATGCCGTTACGCTCCGTGTAGATGTAGGGAGCCATCTTGGGGTTCCAGCGGCGGGTCTGGTGACCGAAGTGTACACCGGCCTCCAGCAGTTGCTTCATAGATACAACGCTCATTTTTTGGTTTCTCCTTTTGTTTGTTCCTCCACCCCGATCATCTCGCGCCTTCCGCTTTCGCACTAGGGGACGCGATCACCGGGTGTGTGGTGTAATACTACGGAAAAATTCCGTGCCGATTCATTATATAGGAATCATAAGGGATTTGCAAGTGTTTTTTTGCAGAAAATTCAAAAAATTTCCTGTTTTTACAGGGGAAAGAAGGATTTTGCCCGGGGAACACGGCATTCGTCCGGTTTTACATCCACCAAAACGATGTCCGGGCCGATCCTTTTGATGCAGTGCCAGGGAATGATAAAGTCGTCCCGGCGGCCTAAAAGTCCAAGATGACGGCACGGCCCCGGGACGATGATAGCGGTGATGTTGCCTTCCGGCAGCTCGATCCGGGCGTCGCTGATAAAGCCCAGCCGTCGCCCGTCGCAAATGCAGATGACCTCTTTGCAGTGCAGGTCAGTAAATTTGGTCATACCCAGCCCTCCCGATCATATACCTGGTCAAGAATATGCGGCAGGGCTTTAGGAAATTCCAATTTAGCTGACTGACATGTTTTTGCGCAAAGCGCTCAGGGCGCTTTTTTCCAATCGGGAGACCTGTGCCTGGGAGATGCCAACCAGATTTGCTACCTCCATCTGGGTCTTGCCGCCCACAAACCGCAGCTGCAGGATCTGCTTTTCCCGGCTGCCCAGCGTCTGAAAAGCGGTGCGCAGGGCAATGTGGTCCATCCAGTTTGTCTCTGTATTTTTTGTGTCGCGTACCTGATCCATTACCGTCAGAGGATCGCCGCCGTCCGCATAGACCGGATCGTACAGGCTGATAGGCGCGCACACCGCATCCAATGCCTCGCTCACATCCTCAATGGGCAGCTCCAGCTCCTTGGCGATCTCCTCCAAAGAGGGCTCCCTGCCCAGACGGATCAGCATCGCCTCCTTGCACTGAAGCACCCGGTACGCCACATCCCGTATGGAACGGGATACCCGGATGGCGGAATTGTCACGCAGATAGCGGCGCACTTCACCGGCGATCATAGGCACGCCGTAGGTGGAAAAGCGCACATTTTTTGTAGGGTCAAAATTGGCGATTGCTTTCATAAGACCGATACAGCCTACCTGAAACAGGTCATCGGGACTTTCTCCCCGCTTGTCAAAACGCTGGATCACAGACAGAACCAGGCGCAGATTCCCCTCGATCAGCTGCTCCCGGGCGCGTTTGTCGCCCTCCTTGGCGCGACGCAGCAGTGTATCCATTTCCACATGGGACAGAACTTTTAGCCGGGCGGTGTTCACACCGCAGATCTCTACTTTTCCCTGCATAGTGTTCCTCCTTTGGTTATGACCTCATTATTTCCGGAACAGGGAAAATCATACAGCCAAAAAATTTGTGAAAAACTAACAAAAAATTTACATCGGAAAGGCGACACCAAGGGTGAGAATCTGCTGTCATTGGTGAAATTGCCAACTTTTTCGCCGAAAATGATGAAAATTTACGCCGGATTTCAGTGGCAACATAACACAAAAATCTGCGGTTATTTTCCGGATTATGCAGCCGCCTATACACCAAAACGATCAATGGGAGGGATGGTGAAAACCCGGAAAATAACTGTTGAAAACCATGACTTTTCCACATTATCCACAGGCTTTTCCACAGGAGTTATCCACAAGGATGGGCATGCATTTTGGTTAACATAAGTTATTTCGACAAGGGACGACAGTTTTCTTATTTTTTCACAGTGCAACATGTTGACAAGGAGTTTTTTTGATCCCAAAAAAAGGACTTGACAGGCATAAACCGGAGCAGAAATAACGCAAATCAAAAAAATTTAAAAAAGGTATTGATTTTATTGAAAAATAGCGCTATAATTGGTATCTGCGTGAAATAGAAAGCAGAACAGGAGGTGTAACTATGCCCAACATCAAGTCCTCTAAGAAGGATGTCATCCGTTCCAAGATCGCTTACGAGAAGAACAAGGCTGACAAGTCTGAGATGAAGAC
>JAZOSG010000158.1:0-3105 GCA_045657005.1 Faecousia sp. | reverse complement strand
GAGAGGTATCGCCGTCGGTCTGGCTGCGGTCGCCAAATCTGACCTCCTGCTTCATGGTGGTGGAATTCATATCCAGCGCAGTCTGCTGCACATAGTCAACATGCTCAAAGCCGCTGCTACCGGAGGTAGATTCCTCTGCCTGTTGCTGGTCGCAGGCGGTAAAGACCGCCACGACCATGCACACCGCAAGAAGCAGGGACAAAATTCTTTTCATTACATTATTCATAAGCTTACATTACATACCGGCCTGATACTTACACTCTTCCACTGCTTCCTTGAACGCCTTATCAATAGCAGCATCGATATCAGCATCTTCACTTGCCAGGCACTTCTGCATCAACAGACCCACCTGGTCACGGGCAACAGAAGAACCGTTGAACGCAGGAGATACATAGTAAGCATCCGCCTGCTCCAAAGCGACCTTAACGGCATATGCCTGGATGTTGGCAGTGTCTGCGCTCTGCAGGAACTCAGCATAGATATCATTTTCCTGAACAGACTGGATAACAGGCGCATAGCCGTTGTTCATGGAAACGGAAGCCTGGAATACCACATCGGTGGTCAGGAACTTGGCAAACAGCCAGGATGCCAGGACCTCCTGGGCATTCTGCTTCTTAAAGATGCAGATGGAAGGACCCTGGGAGATGACCTTGGGCTGCTCGGGATCGACCTGGGGAATGGTGGTGATACCCACCTCGAAATCAAATACACCGTTGGTCTGGTTGGGCTGCTGATAGGTAGAGCCGCCGGTGGAGCCGATGCACATATAGCAGCGGGTAGCAGCGTCATTGCCCTTGAACAGGTCGGAGGTATAACCGCCGGACAGCTCCTGGGTGGTGACCAGCTTTTCCTTGTACCAGGACTGGAACTTCTTGACAAATTCCTTATTGGTGTCGTTATCGAACAGGAACTTGTCGCCCTCGGTGCTGGTGTACTCAGAGCCGTACTGCTCGCACATAGTGATGAACCAGTTAGCCTCGGAGTCGTAGCCCAGGGGGATGCAGGAGGGCTCGATCTGCTTGATCTGACGGCAGACAGCCTCCATCTCGTCCCAGGTGGTGGGGACAGTCAGGTTATTCTTTTCAAAGAAGGTGCGGTTGTAGTACAAAACCTCAGTGGACTTGGAGATCGGCAGGGTGTACATCTTGCCGTCACCGAACGCCATGCCTTCATTGTAGTAAGCAGGGATGAAGTCAGCCTTCTCCTCCTCGGTAAAGCCGTACTGACCCTCGATCAGAGAATCCAGAGGCTGCACAGCGCCTGCCACATTGTAAAGCGCCACATGGTCGGGATAGCAATATGCCAGGTTGGGCTGGCTGCCGACAGGGATCTCGGTCTTGATCTGATCGCGGACACCGTCGTAGTCGCCGTAGGTCTTGTGGATGACGGTGATATTGGGGTAGATCTCGTTGAAATCCGCGATTGCGGTGTTCAGGATCTCCTGCAGAGCAGCACCCATAGAATGATAGAAGGTGATGGTCACAGGGGTCTCGGTGTCAAAGCCGGTCTCAGGTTCACTGTAGTCGGCTTGCGCGTTATTGCCGCCGTTACCGCCGCAGGCACCCAGCATGGATACCAGCAGAACAGCCAGCATGAGAAGTGCTACAATTCTCTTCATGGTTTTTTCTTCCTTTCTATATTTAAAACTTTAAGTTTTAACGATGTTACGCGGATATCAGCCCTTGATACCGCTTCTGGAAACGCCCTTCATGATATACTTACGAAGGAACACGAACACCAGGAACAGGGGCAGGGACACCACAGCCACTGCTGCCATCTGCACCGGAACATCCGTAACGCCTTCGGCATTGGTAAAGGCGGTACGAAGACCGTTGGTGATCAGCCGGTGGGCATCGTCGTTGGCGACCAGCCGGGGCCACATGTAGGAGTTCCATGCACCCATCATCTTTAAGATGGTAATAGAGATCAGTGTAGGCAGTGCCAGAGGAATCATGACCTTCCACAGATATTTCAGATCGGAAGTGCCGTCGACCTTTGCTGCCAGATACAGCTCATTAGGGATCTGCATGAAGTTCTGACGCAGCAGGTAGATATAAAACACACTGACCAGGAAAGGCACGATCAAAACTGTATATGTCTCGATCCAATTAAAAGTACTTACCGTCTGGTAGTTTGTAATGGTGAACAGCTCACCGGGGATCATCATGGTCGCCAGCAGCGCGCCAAACAGTGCGTTCTTGCCCTTAAACTCCAACCGGGCAAAGGCAAAGGCGGACAAAACTGTGATCACCAGCGAAAGAATCGTAGAAACAACACCCACGAAAACGGTGTTGAAGAACAGCTGTCCCAGCTGAAGATCCGGGCTGGTGAACACCTCCACATAGTTCTGGAAGTCCAGCACCTGGGGGATCAGCGTGGGGATGCTGCGGCGGTATTCCTCCATGGTCTTAACAGAGGAAATGATCATGAAATAGAACGGGAAAATGACGATCAGCGCCATGAGCAGCAAAAAGCCGTAGATCAGGATCTGACCCAGTGCTTTCAGGATCCGCTGCCGTGCTGATACATTTTGCAAATTCCGGTCTGTCATGGTTTTGAAATCAGCCATCGATCAGCACCTCCTTAATAATGGGTGGATTTTTTGCTGACACGCAGATTGATCATGGTGACAACAAAAATGATCGCAAACAGGATCAGCGCTGCCGCACTGGCGGTGCCCTCCTGGCTGCCGATGGCTCTGTAGATAAAGCCGACCATGGTATCCAGCGCGTAGGCATTGCCCGTAGGTCCGAGGGATTCGCCGAAAATACCGACGATGCTGGAATATTCCTTAAAGCCGCCGATAAAGCCGGTGATCACAACATATGCCAGCATGGGAGAAAGCAGCGGCACAGTGATCCGGGTCAGCACTCTCCAACGGGGCGTGCCGTCCACACGGGCAGCTTCATAATACTGCTTATTGATGCTCTGCAGACCGCCCAGCAGGATCAGGATCTTGAAGGGCAGCGCATTCCAGACGATGTAGACCACCATGACCACGATGTTTGCCCAATATTCCGAGCCGGCATTGGTCCAGTTGATATACCCAAAGCCCAAGGCCTCCAGAACATTATTGACGATACCCACCGAGTCGGGACGCTGCGC
>JAZOSG010000157.1:0-2395 GCA_045657005.1 Faecousia sp. | reverse complement strand
ACCCTGTGCCTGTACTCTTTGGGCAATGCGGTGTCCAATATCCGCTATTCCAGCACACGCCCTGCAGAGACAGAGGACGGTATGCTCTTTACCTTTACTCTGGCGAAATATTCCGACGGCTCTGTGATCGTGGAGGGGCTGGATGTGCTGTCCACCTGGGTCAACCGCCATAACAACGCATCGGGCAAAGAAGTCTTTCCCATAATTCCCCTTGACCCGAAGGTGGAAGACTGGAAGACCGCCTTTAACCTGACAGACAGTACCCTTGCCCAGGCGGAGGCATCCTTGAAGCGCTCCCAGAAGATCCTCTCGGAAGGACTTGCCGCGGCCCAGGAATTTTACGCCCGGCAGCAGCAGGCTCATGAGGAAGCTTTGGGAATGCACCAGAAATAAAGACAGATTTCCTGTTGACGCACCCAAATATATGGGAGTATAATTACCCATATCATCAATACGAAGGAAACGAATGCTATGAAAAAACGGATGGCTTTACTGTTGGCAGTATTGCTGCTGGCAGCGCTGACAGCCTGTGCCGCTCCCAGACAGGCGGCGGATACCGGTGCCGGCAGAAAGCCGGTGGAAACCGTGGCGCTGACGGAAAAGATTGTGGGGATCTGCCTGCCTGACCAGAGCTCCCAGCGGTGGCAGGAGGAGGCGCAGGCGCTGACTGCGCTGCTGGAGAAAAGGGACTGTCAGGTGCGCATTGAGGATGCCTGTCAGGACGCTGCCCTGCAGGCTGACCAGGTGGCGCAGTTGATCGCGCTGCCGGTGGATTGCCTGATCGTGGCGGCGGTGGATTCCATCGCACTGTTGCAGGTGTTGGAGCAGGCGAAAAGTGCCGGGATCCCGGTGATCGCCTATGATCGGCTGCTGATGGGAACCGATGCGGTTTCCTGCTATGTGGGCTTTGACAACCAGGCTGCCGGCAGGCAGATCGGTCAGTACATCGCCGATGCAAAGCAGCTGCAAACCGCGCAGCAGGAGGTACGCAGCTATACGGTGGAGTTCTTTATGGGCTCTCCGGAGGACAGCAGTGCCGTGCTGCAGCATATGGGCGTGATGGAAGTGCTGCAGCCCTACCTGGACGGCGGCGTGCTGGTGTGCCGCTCCGGCAGAGTGGCATTTGAAGATACCTGCGTCCAGAATTGGTCTGAGGATACCGCAAAAAACGACTGCATGGAGCATCTTACGGAATTCTATACCGATGCGCCGCCGGATATTCTCTGCGCCGCGTCGGATGCGTTGGCGCAGGGCTGCCGGGCAGCACTGGAGCAGTCAGGACATACGGCCGGTGAAGGCTGGCCGCTGATCACTGGACAGGACGCGTCATTGGAGGCTGCCCAAAGGATCCTCTCCGGACACCAAAGCATGACTGTTTTAAAGGAAAGTCACCTACTGACCCAGCTATGTATCGACGCGGTGGACGCGGTGCTGTCCGGCGTGGCAGACAGCTGGGCGGACGGGGTCTGCAATAACGGTGTAATGGATGTGCCTGCGTGCTTATGTACGCCGGTGGCGGTGGACGCAGCAAATATCCAGGAAATTCTGGTAGATGGCGGCATCTTTAGCCAAGCGCAGCTATCAGGAGAAAATGAATGACTGTAACCGGGCTGACCCATCAGGATCAGCCCGGTGTGTATGAGGTGAGCAGATGGAGCTTAAGCATACTGCAAAAAGAGCAGGGCGGCTGTCGTCATTTTTAAAAGAGGAAATGGGCATGTCCACAGGGCTGATGAACCGGCTGAAGTGGCAGGAAAGGCTCTTTGTCAACGGTGTGGCGCAGCATACGGACTATGCTGTGCAGCCCGGCGATGTGATCACAGTGCCCCTGGACGAGCAGACCCCGGACTACCCGGCAGAGGATGGACCTTTGACGGTGCTGTATGAGGACGCGCATCTGCTGGCGGTGGATAAGCCGGCAGGGATGCTGATCCACCCCTCCCGAGCCTGCATGACAGGGACTCTAGCCAACCGGGTCATCGGGTATTACCGGCAAACCGGGCAGAGCTGTGCGTTTCACCCCATTACCCGGCTGGATCGGGATACCTTTGGCATCGTGCTGCTGGCAAAAAATGCCCATATCCACGCTCTTTGTAATCAGCTGCATGCTGCCGGTGGACTGTGCAAGACCTATCACGCACTGGTGTTTGGCGCGCCGGACAGGGAACAGGGGATCATTGACGCACCGATCGCCCGGCGGCCGCTGCCCAGCCTTTTGCGTTATGTAAACCAAGAAGGAAAACCCTCCGTTACGGAGTATAAAATACTGAAGCGGCAGGAAGACACCTGCCTTCTGGCGCTGTGTCCGGTGACCGGACGCACCCATCAGCTGCGCGTCCACTGCGCGTATATGGGATTTCCGATTCTGGGTGACCCTCAGTACAACAGCGAAAAC
>JAZOSG010000156.1:0-3237 GCA_045657005.1 Faecousia sp. | reverse complement strand
AGCACTCTTCCTGTGTAGGGCTTAATGTACATCTCTCCCCAGGGCATCTCCCGGAAGGTCTTCCACGACCCCTGCCAGGCAGCGGTCTTGCTCTCCAGCAAATACCGCAGCAAAAAGGTCTGCACCGGCAGCGGACAGCCGAGTGCGATCCCGTACACTGGATGGGAAATGGCATATTCCGTGCCTAGAAGGTTTACATAAAAATCCTTTCCGTCCCACCGGACACCGGTTCTTGCGGCAATTTCCGCCGCATCCGCCTTTTCAAAAATTGCCTGATAATGCCCAAAAGGCACTTCTTCCTTGTGATTTTCAATTTGCATGTTTATTCTCCCTATTTCCACCGCGCCCCAATACCCTCTCCCGGGGAGAGGGTGCCCCAAAGGGGCGGGAGAGGAACGGCGTGCACCGAAAGTCTGTAGAAAGTCTGATAAAATACGGTCATTCTAAGTCCTCTGCCCGCTTTCCTCTTCAGTCTCGCTACGCTCGACAGCTTCCCCCCGGGGGAAGCGATTGGCCGCGCAGTCTATCGTTTCACATACAGCACGAAACTGCCGCCAAACCTCAAGATTTGTAAACCGCAAAACCCGAAGTCCCAACGATTCCAGATACTTTGTTCTTATTTTATCTTTTTGGGCTTCTTCCGGTTCATAATGCTGCGAACCATCCAACTCTATAACCAGCTTTGCTGCATGACAATAAAAATCCACAATATAATTGCCAATGATATATTGCCTGCGGAAACGCAGTGGATATTTGCTCAAAAACCGATACCACAAAAGCGCTTCCTCTTTGGTCATATTCTTTCGCAAAGTCCGCGCATTTGTTTTCAGTTCTTTATTTTGTTCCATTATTGCTCTTGCACACTATTGGGAAAGCGTCTTGCATCTGTGTGGGGCAGGAAGCACGCCGCCACGAAGCTGTCCATATACCCGGGGTAGGTGGAAAGCTCCAGGTAGGTCATGTTGGCAGCCACCTCCGCACACTTGGCGTTTGCCGCGTCAGAAAGCACCATGGTATAAGCGCCTGTCAGGCTGGAATTTCCGATGTATTGGTATTTCTCCAGCTCCACATCCGGCAGCATACCGATATTGACAGCATTCTTCATATTGATACCGGAGCCGATGCCGCCGGCAACATAGACCTTGTCGATGCAGTCAACGGTCATATCCACTGACTGCAGCAAAATATCAATGGCAGAGAAAATAGCACCCTTGGCCCGGATGAAGTTGTCGATATCCACCTCATTGATGGAGATCTCCCTGCCGGTCTCACTCTCGGCAGCGTCTGATAGCACATAGCGCCCCATGCCGTGCTGATCCCGGCGCACCCGGTCGCCCTCCCGGACGAACAGGCCCTTGGCATTGATGATCCCGGTCCGGAACAGCTCGGAGATAATATCGATGATGCCAGAGCCGCAGATACCCACAGGTTTCTGTCCCGGCTCGCCCACCACTGTCAGCTGCGGCTCCATGGTGGTCTTGTCAACAGTCACCGCCTCTACAGCGCCATCGGTGGCACGCATACCGCAGGAGATGTCGCCGCCCTCAAAGGCAGGACCTGCGGAGCAGGCACAAGACATCAAAAAGTCCCGGTTGCCAAAGACGATCTCACCATTGGTGCCAAGGTCGATGAATAAGCTCATTTCATCCTTGTCCCAGATCATGGAGGCAAGGGTGCCGGCAGTGATATCACCGCCCACATAAGAGCCGATATTGGGCGCAATGATCACCGGTGCCAGGGGGTTGGCAGGGAGCTTCAGATCCTGCGCCAGCAGTCCCTCCCAGCCGAAAAAGCTGGGGATGTAGGGATCCATCCGGACAGGGTCAGCATCCACTCCCACCAGAAGATGGTTCATAGTGGTATTGGCACCGATGCACAGCCGCAGGATACTTTTGGCAGAGATCCCGGCAGTTTTGCACAGATTGGCAATGATGGGTGTCAGGGTATCCTTAATAATTGCGTCCTGGAGCTTTTTTCTGCCCCCGGGCTTGGACGATTCGATGATCCGGTTGATCACATCCGCGCCGTAACGGATCTGTCCGTTGCCGCAAGATCCCTTTGCCAAAAGGGCGCCGTTTGTCAGATCCGTCAGCACCATGGTCACGGTGGTAGTGCCAATGTCGATGGCGCAGCCCACTAATGCCGTATCTGCCGGGTCGGTGATCTCCATGCACCGGAATGCGTTTTCTCTTAGTTCGCCCTTGACGCACACTGTAAAACCGTGCTGGCGCAAGGTGCTGGCCAATTTTACCATGACGCAGAAGGGCACTTCCACCGTCTCCACCCCCAGCTGCGCCTTAAGCGCCCACTGGAGCCGCTCGATATCGGGCATGGTGTCTGCCTCTGAGGGAGCATCCATGGAAACCACCACCGCCCGGTAGGGATTCTCAAAATCGATCCCACTGGAGCGGATGGCATCCTGTGCCTGGGTAAAGATCGCCACCTCCTCCGGTGACGACAGGTCGGCAGTCTTCATCCGGCTCTGGTACGCCGAGGCGATATCCGGCACAAACACAGTGCAGTCGCCAATGACCTTGCTGTTGCAGGACAAACGCCAGCCAGCCTCATATTCCTCCTGGGAGATATGCCGGGAGGGGATAGATTCCACCTCTCCCTCAATGAGCTTCACGCGGCACTTGCCGCAGGAGCCGTTGCCGGAGCAAGGGGCGTCGATGGCAACATTGGCTCTGCGCGCCAGCTCCAGCAGATTATCTCCCTGGTTACATTCGATCTGGGTAGGGCATCCGCCCTCAATTTGGAAAATAACTTTCATTGTCTGATGATCCTCTCGGAAATCTTGCATGTAGGGGTCAGTGTAGCCACTGACCCCCACACAGTAAGTAATGGATTACAGCAGGCTTTCCATACCCAGAACCGGGTGATTCTTCTCGGTCAGCCAGTTAAGCAGCTCCTCGCCGTCCTCGGTGATGGTCTCGTCGGCGATCATGTCCACGAAATTCTCAATACCGTACAGCTCAAATGCAGTCTTATTCAGCCGTTCGGCAACATCGTCCTTCAGCTCCTTGGGCATCCACACGATCCGTTCGATACCGCCCTCAGCAGCGATAAACTTCTTGGAAGAAATGAAGTGCCGTCCGTGACCCATGTAGCCGGGAGCCTGAACACCGCCGCCGGTGCAGCTTGCCAGCTCGCCGAAGGTCATACCGGCAGGGGTCATGCCCTTAAATTCCCGGTTGACCACGATGAAGCCGCCGGACATAGGCTCGATGCCACAGA
>JAZOSG010000155.1:0-3865 GCA_045657005.1 Faecousia sp. | reverse complement strand
ACTGTGCCCGGTAACGCAATTGCATTCGTAATCCACCATTTTTTAACGCAGTAACGATACCGAGCGGGTCAGGGAACTAACGAATTGATAGGCACTTTGCACGAATTGTCCGGCGGCACTGCCGCCCGATAAACTGGAATTAAATAAACTGCGGGGGCTGCCGGATGGCGGCCGCCGCGAAACGGTTTACTTATTTGGTTTTTTGATCTTGTTCAGCTGAGAATTCAGATCCAGCAGCTGCTCCTTGGTGAACTTCATATCCATCATGCCGCCGGCCAATGTGATCAGCCGCAGCACTGTAAAGCCGTTCATCATAGTCATCATATCGGCAGTCAGATCAAAGCCCATGACCTTTCCGGACTCGCCGCCTTCCTTTTCGCCCTTCTTGCCGCCCAGCATCTTGCCCATAAGACCGGCAAAGATCAGCTTGCCACGGACTGTGGACAGCACATCCCCCATCTTATCGTTCAGGGACAGGTAGCCCTCGGGCATTTCCACATCGAACCAGTTGAGAACAGCGCCCTCTTCCCGGAGGCGGTATGCCTCGTTGAATTCTGCCACCTTACGGATGACGCTTTCATCCCTCCATTCTCCGGACACCGCCACCAGCTTCGTCTCGCCGGCATTGGGTACATCGAAGTAGAAGAAATGGTCAGCTGCTTCCTTAACCCCCAGGGAAACACCGTTTGCAAACAGCTCCACCGTGGGCTGATTGGAGTAGACGGTGACCTTTGTCACATCCTCCACCCGGTCAACATAGCGCTTGCCGCACAGGTGGACAAAGGGCTCATCAGACAGCCATGCCTTGTATGCATAGAAGGCATCCTTCTTGTACTTGCGGTCCATGGTCACAAGACCCTTGTGGTTCTGACCGTTCTCGCCACCCTCATTACGGGCATCAGCACCGAAGTCAAACATGTTCCACACATGGGTCGCCCACATGTACTTACGGGTAAAGAACTGGCGGATCAGCTCCTCGTGGTAGTACGCCTGATATTCCTCAGTGTAGTCGCCCTGACGGGGATCGGAGGTGTGCCAGTTAAGCGCCTCGCAGCCATACTCGGAGCAGCCGATGGGGATGTTGGGGTGCTTGGCATGGAACTTGTCAAACCAGGGACCGTTCATGTCGGTCTCGCCGCCATACCAGCCGAAGTAATGGTTATAGGACACCACATCGGGGATCTGCAGATAGGGATCATCCATCTTGCACATGGACACCGCCGCGATGGTGGTCAGACGGGTCTTATCCATCTGGTGGCACAGATCGTTGAGAACACGGTGGTTATCCAGCAGGTCCTCGTCGCTGCCGCCAATGGAGATCTCGTTGGAAAGTCCCCATACCACGATGGAAGCGTGGTTATAGTTCTGGCTGATCAGCTCTTTCATTTGGCTGACGGTGTTTTCTCTGCCGCCGGGCATGTGCTTGGAGATATAGGGGATCTCCGCCCAGATGACCAGACCCTTTTCGTCGCACAGGTCATAGAAATACTGATCGTGCTGATAGTGGGCAAGGCGGATGGTAGTCGCGCCCACTTCCATGATCAGATCGATATCCTCGGCGTGATGCTCGGGGAGCAGCGCATTGCCCACACCCCAGCGATCCTGGTGACGGGACACGCCCCGCAGGGGATACTCCTCTCCGTTGAGGATAAAGCCGTTATCGGGATCGATCTTGAAGGTGCGGCAGCCAAAGCGGCTGCAGACATTGTCGATCACATTGCCGTCTTCAATCAATTCTGCCTCACAGCAGTAAAGATAAGGATCCTTACGGCCATGCCACAGGTGGACATTGTTGATGGTGAGCTTTGCAACGGTGTCGCTTACCTCGGTCTGCGCTACCACATTCTCTTCCTTATCGTAGACGGTGTAGCGGATGGTCTGACCCAGCTTGCCGTTTGTGACAAAAACCTCCACCTCAACATCGGCATTGCTGCCGTTGACGCAAGGGGTGATCTTGATACCGGGCGCACCATAGTAGTCAAGATCGAAGTGACTTTCCTTGACGCAGATCAGGTTCACATTGCGGTACAGGCCGCCGTAGAAGGTAAAATCTGCCATCTGGGGATAGACAGTCTCATTGGCGGAGTTGTCCACCGCGATGACCAGCAGGCTGTTAACGCCCAGCTCCTCGGTGATATCCACACGCCAGGTGGAGTAACCACCGTCGTGGTGGGCAAGCTTCTTTCCGTTCATGTACACATCGGCAGAGGAGTTTGCGCCGTTGATTTCCAGATAGTAACGCTCTGCCTCGGGCAGGTTCATCTTATTCAAGGTCTTGGCATAGTAGCCGGTGCCCCGGTAGTAATCATTGTCGCCGTCCTGGCCGTCGATGGCGTTCCAGGAATGGGGAACATTCACATAGTCCCAGTTGGTGGGCATAGTCTCAGGGATCGCGTCTGCCATTTTGGTAAACGCCCACTTGCGATTCAGGCTAACGATTTTTCTCACTTGCATAACCTCCGTTTTAAATTTGGCCAAATTATAGCACAGTCGTTTCCAAAAAATATAAACGGGCTGTAAATTATTTGGTCACACCCTGCCAAAAAGCGGCAGGGTGTGATGATCAGATCATTCAGCGGCGTGGCGCTCAGCCAGCTCCGCGTTCATTTTGTCCAGTGTCTTCTTATCCAGATTATAGATAACAGCCAGACCGATAAACTGCAGCACCGCACTGAACAGATACAGCCCTGCCACCAGCCAGCACATATTGTGGGCAGTCGCAGCGCTTTGACCGATGGTGCCAAGCTTTGCCTCGTAGCCCAGCCAGCCCATGATCAGCAGAACCATAGACGGACCGACACCCTGGGCAAGCTTCCGGAAGAAGGAGTGCAGGGAGTATACGGTTCCCTCCTCACGGGTGCCGAATTTCCATTCATTGTAGTCGATGGCATCGCCCATCATCGCCCAGGAGACACAGGTGTAAACACCCATACCAACGCCAAAGATCACCAAACCGATCAAATAAACGATCAAGGCTATGTTCACATTTTCGATCAAGGGGAAGATCAGCATGACACCGCCGCCGATCAGGGAGGCAATGGTTCCTACCACCGAGGCTTCCTTCTTGCCGTACTTTCTAACGATCTTGGTAATAAAGGGCATAAACAGGAACATAGGCAAGAAGCCGATCATCTGTACCACGCCGGACATAGCTGCCATATTAAAATATGTAGCGAACATGATGGTATTGGCAGTGGTCGCTGCATTCATACCCAAGAACATGCCCATAGCAGCCAGGGTAGCGCCCACTGCAGGACGGTTTCTCATGAATTTGCCGAAAGCGCTGAAAATATTGAACTTTTCCGTTGCCTCATTGGTTTTGACCGTATTCTCGTCCACACGGATGGTGATGGTCTTGAGCATGAACATAAAGGCGATAAAGCCCAGAATGCCCATAATAAGGGCTGCCCAGAACACCCGGTCACCCAGCAGGATCTCCACCTGCTTGCCGGTCGCCGGACTCAGGACCGCTTCGCCCAGCTGATACGCCTCGCCGGTGACCGGATTGGTGAGGAACTGGGTCTTATCAAAGCCCTCGGGGATCTCGATCCGATTCAGAAAATCTGTAGTGCCGTCGTAGTTTACCTTTTGCCAGATCAGCATAGGCAGGATCATGCCGGGAAGCATATTGCCGATCATAGAGCCAACGCTGCGCCAGGTGGACAGCTGTGCCCGTTCGCCCACATCCTCTGTAACCAGGCTCAGCATGGAGCCGTAGGGAACATTCGCAACGGTATAAAAAGCATCCCAGATCAGATAACCGCCAACGAACAAAATCGCCTTGAGCCATACCTGCGCGTTGGGGAAGGGCAGGAAAACTGCCGCGCCGCCCAGGAGCAGACCGCAAGCGCCAACAAATATGTAG
>JAZOSG010000154.1:0-3771 GCA_045657005.1 Faecousia sp. | reverse complement strand
TCATCGAGCTGGTGTAATCCGGATCATATTTAAGTAAAAAGAACGCACTGCATTTGCGGTGCGTTCTTTTGTTATAGCTTTTTCAAATTCCTATTTATTGAGCAGTTTCTAATTACGCACTGCACCTCTTTATACCTTTCCCCGGGGGGGAAGGTGCCCCCGAAGGGGGCGGAAGAGGAATGCGGGCGTTAATCCAACAGTTACAATCATACTTTAGACTTTTACCGGACTGTCAGTTCCGGTGCCTGCCGGCGGTGGTACCTTCTTGCTCCGCCAAGAAAGTACCCAAAGAAGGCGGGATAGGGGGGGGCTTAAGCGCAACTCCCGCTTGCGAACCGCCCTCCCCTATGTACCCTACAAGGCGTTCTTTCGGTGGTGCGTCATAAGGTTTCGGTGGATTTTGGTGCGGTGCATACGGAGCGATAAACAATTGAAAATTGAAAATGGAAAATTGACAATGAAGGTGTCGCCATAGGCGACTATTCAAATTATTTCGAAGAAAATACCACAATTGTCCATTGTCCATTGCCCATTCGGGCACTGCCCGCGCTTCAAGAGGGAATGCGACCCTGAATAAAACGAAAATTATCAATATATTATCATTTTTTCTATGGACGCGCAGTGTCATTTTGTGTAGAATAGTTTTAATAAGCTATCTACAGTGCAGCTGCGCTTGTTGGATGGCGACGGATCGATGCGAAGGGGTTATAAAGCGATGAAGTATGATCAATTGAAGGATTATTTGCTGGAGTTATCCAAGATCCTGACCGCACCGCCGGTGGGGGACTTCAAGCATCCCAGCATTGTAGTAGCAAAGGGCAGCGTCTACACCCTGCAAATTTGGGATTGGGGGAATTGGGCGAACAACATTGCCCTTCGTCAAATTGCCTGCCACAAAGGCACACAGGAGGATCTCTTTGCCTACGAAAAAGGCTCGGTCCTGAATTTTTTGGATCAGCAAAAGCCGGACGGCAGTATCGAGATCGTGATCTTCAGCGATAAGAAAGCGGATTACACACCCAATCTTCCCCACAGAAATGTCCATAAGCCGGTGCTGGCGCAGCATGTTGCGTTTATCTTGAAGTATAACAAGGATACGCAGTGGGTAAAGGCTGTGTATCCAAAGCTGAAAGCGCTTGTAAATTACTACGAGGAAAATGCAAAACACGAAAGCGGGCTGTTTTATTTCTTCGATGATTTTGCTATCGGTGTGGATAATGACCCCTCTACTTTCTACCGTCCGGACAACAGTTCTGCATCGATTTTCCTGAATTCGCTGATGTACATGGAGCTGGGGGCAATGTCGTATATTGCCGAAGTCATCGGAAATACGGCGGATGCGGCTTACTACCGGGAGAAACAGGCGCGGCTGAAGGATGCCATCAATACCCATTGCTACGATGAAAAGGACGGAATGTACTACAGCTGCGATATCAATCTGCGTCCTGTGGATAAAAATGTCAGGCTGCATTCCGGTGCACCCAGACACTATTCCACGCTGATCCAAAGACTGGGTTGCTGGAGCTCATTCCTGCCGCTGTGGGCGGGTATTCCCACAAAGGAACAGGCGAAGCGGATCGTTGAGGAAAATCTGTTGGACGAAAAGTCGTTTTGGGCGGCTTACGGCGTGCGGTCATTATCCAAATATGAGAAGATGTACCGTCTTGTGGGCAGTGGCAACCCCTCCAGCTGGCAGGGCGGTGTGTGGATCCTGTCCAATTACTTTGTGTACAAGGGACTGCTCCGTTACGGATATGTGGCAGAGGGCGAGGAACTGGCAAGGAAGACATTAGACCTGCTGGCGGACGATGTTGCGAAAAACGGTGCATTCCATGAATACTACGATCCGGATACCGGCGAGGGACTCTGGAACAAGGGTTTTTCCAGCTGGAATCTGCTGGCTTTCAATATGATGGCGTATTTTGAGGGCGATGCGGTAATCGAAGAATTCGGTGTATAACAAATCAGGGACTGATGCTTGCATCAGTCCCTGCGACCGTTATACCGGTTTTGGAAAGAAAAGTCTTTCAATATCATGGGAGATTTTGCAAACCTGAAAACAGGGTGTTTTCCTTGTAGCGACAACTGTTTTTCAGCAATTTACACTAATTTGCGAATTTCACAAATTAGGCATTGAAATTCCGAAACCTTTCGTGTATAATGTCTTTATTGCGGTGCTTTGCTACCGCACACGACCGAAAGGAGACCTAATACATATGTACACTGCTAATTCTATCCGTAACATCTGCCTCCTGGGCCATAGCGGCAGCGGCAAGACTGCCCTGGCGGAGAGCTTGCTTTATATGACCGGTGTCATTGACCGCATCGGCAAGAACGCCGACGGCAATACGGTCTGCGACTACGATCCCGAAGAGATCAAGCGTAATATCTCTATCTCCACCGCTGTCGTACCTCTGGAGTACAAGGGTGCAAAGATCAACCTCCTGGACGCGCCCGGCGGCTTCGACTTCTCCGGTGCAGTGGTCGAGGCGCTGCGTGCTGCTGACGCTGCGATCTTGGTCTGCTCTGCCAAGGACGGTATCACCGTCGGCTTTGAGAAGGCATGGAAGTACTGTGAAGACCGGAATATGCCCCGGTTTATCTACATCTCTAAGGTTGACGAGGACAACTCTGACTACAACGCCACCTTCAACGCCCTGCGTGAGAAGTACGGCAATAAGATCGCCCCTGTGGTCGTTCCCATCTGGGACGCAAACCGCAAGGTCACCGGCATCATCGATGTGCTGAACAAGCGTGCCTACGAGATGCAGAACCTGAAGCGTGTGGAGATCGAAGTTCCTGAGGGAAAGGATGAGGTCATTACCGAGTTCAACGATGCCCTGAAGGAATCCGTCGCTGAGACCAGCGAGGAGTTTATGGATAAGTTCTTCGGCGGTGAGGACTTCACCTACGCCGAGATGATCAAGGGTATGCATAAGGGCGTTCTGGATCACACGCTGTATCCCGTTCTGTGCGGCTCCGGCGTCAACTGCCTGGGCAGCCTGATGCTTATGGATCATATCATCGATCTGCTGCCCAACCCTGTGGAGGGCAACTATCACAGAGCCACCCTGGCCGACGGCACTACCGAGGAATTCGTGGTTTCCCCCGGTGGTGTACCCTCTGCCTTTGTCTGGAAGACTGTTTCCGACCAGTACGGCAAGTACTCCTATGTGAAGGTCCTGTCCGGAACTATCACCTCCGACACCCAGTTGGTCAACGCCCGTACCGGCGAGACTGAAAAGCTGGGCCGTCTGTACACCATGTGCGGCAAGAAGAACAGCGAAGTCAAGGTTCTGTCCTGCGGCGATATCGGCGCCATCGGCAAGATGGACAAGGTCAAGACCGGCGATACTCTGTGCGATCCCAGAAAGGTCGTCGCTCTGAAGGGTATCCCCTACGCTTCCCCCTGCTACTCCATGGCAATCGCTCCCAAGACCCGCGGCCAGGAAGAAAAGGTCGGCACCGGTCTGAACCGTCTGAACGAAGAAGATCCCTCCTTCACTCTGGTCAACAACGCCGAGACCCATCAGCTGGTTCTCTCCGGCGCAGGCGACCAGCAGCTGGACGTTCTGGTTTCCAAGCTGAAGAGCCGCTTCGGTGTGGACGCAGTTCTGTCCCCCGCCAAGATCGCTTACCGCGAAAAGATCAAGAAGACCGACAATGCCCACGGCCGTCACAAGAAGCAGACCGGTGGTTCCGGCCAGTTCGGTGACGTCTGGGCCCGCTTCGAGCCCCAGGAAGAGCAGGACGAGCTGATCTTCGACGTGG
>JAZOSG010000153.1:0-8070 GCA_045657005.1 Faecousia sp. | reverse complement strand
AAAGAACCGGCGTGGGTCAGACGGTTGTAGAAGACAGAGGCGATACTGTAGCCTTCCAGGTCAGATGCTTTTTCCTTTTCCACGATGGATGCCATGGTGACGACCTGACGCAGGGTCAGATTCAGCCCGGTCTTCTGGTTCAGCGCCACAAACTTATCGATCATCCGGTCAGTGAACCGATAATCGAAGTCGTTAAGGAACTTCTCGATCACACGCCGGGGCTCGTCGTCCAGATAGAACTCGTAGGTATCCGGGAACATAAAGCCCTCCAGGCAGTACTTGTGACCGCGCTCCACATCGGTCAGGAACCAGTAGCTGTTCAGCTCGCCCTCAGCAGCGTACTTTTCCAGCTCGGAAACAGGGCATACGCCCTTCTCATCCAACAGCGCGAAGATCTGGGCGCAGTTGTAGCCCTCGGGGATCATGACCTCGATGGTCACCTTAGAACCGCCCCGGTAAGACATAGCGTTGATCAGGGCGTTGTAGTCATAGACCATTTCCTCATTGAAGGTGATGGAACCAACCAGGATGTTGTCGCCCTTGCCGGTAAGCTTGGCAAAGGTCTCAAACAGCGTAGGATAGCGGATCATATCCGCTTTTTGCAGCTTTTCGGCAATGTCGGGCAGACGGTCTTCCACACCGATGGTGATAGTGACCTCCTTGCCCTCCTTGCCCAGCGCCAGCAGATCAGCGGCACAGACCCAGGCGGTGCGTCCCAGGGAAACACCAATGGCAACGATCAGCGCAAGCCAAATGACGGTTGAGACAATATGGGGAATACCGAACAGGCCGTAGCCTTTTTTCGCCTTGGGGCGCAGCTTGCGGATGAATGCGTCGTTGAAGGATTCCTCCTCCTCTTCCTCCTGAGGAACCACAGGCGCTTCTTCCTGGGGGGCTTTGAAAGCACGGGTGCCGTCAACAGCCGGCTCTTGGGGCATCGTTTCCTCGGGGAATTCATTACCCCAGTTTTCCGCGATGGTCTCCTGGACGATCCGTTCCAGCTCCATATCATCCGGGTGGATCAGACCGGCAGAAGCCACAGCCTGCTCATCGGGACCCAGCTGATCGGAAGGGGTCTGCTCCGCCTCCGGAAGATCCAGCTTGCTTAAGATCTCATCCAGCCAGCCCTCTACCATGCTGGCAGGGTCTTTTCTGTTGTTATCCATAAAATACCTCCTGTCAGCGGATCACGATCTGATCCGCGACGGTTTTCGCAGCAGCCTCACCCTTGAGCGCTTCCACAAGAGCAAGTCCGAAGGGAATCGCACAACCGGCAGAGGTGCCGGTGATCAGCTTGCCGTCCCGAACGCAGGGTGCGCCGGGGACGATGCTTGCATTGCCCATATCCTTTTCACAGCCGGGGTAGCAGGTAGCCTTGCGCCCCTGGGTAATGCCCAGCTCCGCAAGCACGGTAGGACCTGCACAGATGGCAGCGACAAATTTTCCGTTCTCCCAGGCAAAAGCCAGAGCGTCCATTGCCTCCCGGCTTGCCCGGACAGATGCCACGCCGCCCAAGCCGCCGGGCAGCACGATCATATCCATGGCGGTCAGATCCATTTCACCCAGGGTGATATCGGCTTCTACGCCGATGCCGTGACCGCCATATACAGTCTTGCCGTTTACGCCTACTGTTAAAACCTCCACACCGGCGCGGCGCAGAAGATCCAGCGGTGCGATGGCTTCAGTCTCCTCAAAGCCTGTGCCAAGCAGCATGTATACCATATCTTAACCCTCCAGACACTGCTTGACAGCAGCGTAGATCTCCTGATGAATGTCCTCGATGGTGCGCATCTTGCCGTCTTTGACGCAATGGATCACCGTCCAGCCGTAATAGTCAGCAGCAGCGCGTCCGCACTGCCGGCAGGTGGCAAGATACTGCATATCCTTTTCGTGGATATCCGCCTTGGTGTTGGTCGCCTCTTCGCGGCCCCGGAGCATCTTTTCTGTAAAGTCCGTAGGCACATCCAGATAGATGGTCAGGTCAGGGCGGGGAAGTCCTAATTGATCATATTCAAATTCATACAGCCACTTGAGATATTTTTCCCGGGCTGCGCCGGTTTCTTTAGAGGCCTGATGCACTGCGTTGGAGGTGGTGTACCGGTCAGACAGCACAACGCCGCCTTCTTCGTACCACTTGCCCCAGTCCATCTTATAGGAAGCATAGCGGTCCACCGCATAAAAAGCGGATGCGGCATAAGCGTTCACATCGGAGGGCTTCGTGCCAAACTGACCGCCCAAATACATGCGAATCAGCGCGGAGCTTTCCTCGCTGTACCGGGGAAATACCAGATGCTTGAACGCCACATTGTCCTTTTCCAGATGCTCCGACATAAGCCGAAACTGCGTGGATTTACCGGATCCGTCAGTACCTTCGATTACGATTAGCTTACCCATTTTTTGCCGGCCTCCTCTATTTTTTGCCAGAACACAAAATATCACCATAAAATATAGCACATTTTTTGTCGCTTGTCCACCTTTTGCCCCGTATCGGTTTTGAATTTTCTATAAATTCCAGTTTATCGAGCTGTTTACCGATACGCAACCAACCAATTGTCATTCCGAGCCAGTCCGCAGACTGGCGTGGGAATCTATTGTAATAGCTTGTTTTTTTGAGATTGCCACACCAGTGTGAGCACTGGTTCGCAATGACAACAAAGATTTGCAACTACTCGATAAACTGGAATTTACCCGCATCGAAAAATGGCAGGCACCGCATTTGCGGTGCCTGTTGTGTGTATAGGTTTTTATAGCATGGCCTCTACCATGTGTTTCGCCAGAGTAATATCAGACACCGGATCGTCGCCGGTCTCACGCTCGATGGTTAGGTAGCCGTCAAAGCCTGCCCTTTTCAGAGCGGCGATGTACTGGGAGAAATCCACCTTTCCCTCACCCAGCGGGGTCTCGGTGAAGTAATCTGCTACATTCAGCGCTTCAATGCCGCCTTCGGCAAAGTGATCATAGATGATCTCTGGGTCGGTCTTTTTCAGCATGATGCCGTCCTTGACATGGGTGTGGACGATATACGCGCCCAGCTTTTCCACCGCTTCCACCGGATCCTGTCCGGTGACCATCACAAAATTGGCAGGGTCCAGATTTACGCCCAGACCGCCGTCAGTATCCTGTAAGAACATCAAAAGGGTATCAGCGTTTTCAGGACCGGTCTCAATGGCAAGGGTGATGTTTTTGCTTTTTGCGTAGCTGCCGCAGGCGCGCAGGGCGCTGAGCATGATCTGGTATCGGGGATGGGTCCGGCTTGCCGGGATCACGCCTATGTGGGTGGTGATCACCGGAACGCCGAATTCAGCCGCCAGATCAATGATCGCCTTCGTCTTTTCAATACGTTCAGGATTGTCCTGCTCGATCTGAAAACCGTAGCCGCCCATGTCGCCGCAAAGGGCGCTGATCTGAAGACCGTGCTTTTTCAGCAGTGCCTTAAGGTGTGCTTTTGTTTCCTCCGTTAGGGTTTCGGGGCTGAACTCTCCGGTGGTGGCATAGATCTGCACCCCTTCAAAGCCCAATTCTGCCGCCAGGGCAAGGCTCTGTTCCAGAGGGAGCTTAAAGCAATCGGTAATGACACCTATCTTCATTTTTCCGCACCCAGTGTCAGCCACTTACCGTCCTGCGCTTCCGCTGCCAGCAGGGCATCCCGGACACGCATGACCTCCAGCGTCTGGGCGGAGTCAAAGGATTTTTCCCCGGTTTCAAAGAAATGGATGATATCCTGCAGCAGGCTTACGAAGAACTCGGAGGCGACAGCCTTTCTGGAGAACTTGCCCTCCATGGGAATCGCCATCAGGGTGTAATTGTAGCCGTTGGAATAGACGAGGGCTGCCTCACTGCCGTTGGCTGCCACAGTGCGGCAAATGCGCTGGTCGCCCACAGCCTCCACCTTGACTTTTTCCACAGGCGCGCCCAGCAGTGCCACAGCCATCTCCACCAGATGGATGTTGTATTCGTTGAAGTTGCTGCCGCCGCCGGTAATGACCACGCTGCGCAGCTGCCCCAGCTGCTGAAGCTCCTTGACTTCGTCTGCATAGCGCAGTGCGGAGGAGCTGAAGAAGGGTGTGCCGTAGTGCTGGCCGATGTCAAAGATTTTCTTTGCAGTGGCGTAGTCAGGGGCGAAGGTCTTGTCGATATAGGTGCGCTTGCCGAAGGGCAGCACCTGCTGGGCATAGCCCAGGTGCTTGTCAGGATCAGAGGGTGCAAGGACGATGATGTAGTCGCTCTTTTCACACAGCTCGGCGATGGTATCGCACTTGGTAACGCCGAACTTTTCGCACCACTGGTCAGTGGTCACGCCGTCCAGGGGAGAGGTATCCAGCTCTGCCCAGGCATAGGCGACTTCAAAGTCAGTGCCGAGGGCCTCATTTGCTTTGGCGATCCACTCGGGATAGTGGTTGGCGTGCCACTCGCTGATATAATAATCTGCAAAACCGATCTTCTTAGCCATTACAGTTCAATCTCCTTTCTGCTATCTGCGGAAGCGTACAGGGTATCCAGCAGCTTGGCGCTTTCCAGAATGTTATCGATGTGGGTGCGGTTTTTCACGCCGGTCTCAATGGACTCCAGGAATGCCGCATCTTCCCGGACATACATGTTGGGAATTTCGTATTCGGGAGCCTCAGTCTCCAGAGTCTGCCCGTCAAAGAACTCGAATTTGCCGCCGTACTTCAGCCGCGCACCGCCCTTGTCGCCAAGAATGTCGATGAACATTTCGGGCTTGTTGATATTCTGCGCCCAGGCACCGTTGAAGGAGATGCTGGCCTTGTCGGTACGCACATAGCCGGAGATGAAATCGTCCACATCGTTGGTGCCGTTTTCAATATCCGATGTCTCGGAAGCCCACATGGACTTATAGCGGTAGGACTTCATGTCCTTTGCCAGCTCGCAGTAGGCATCGCAGGTCACATTTTTCAGCTTCGCGCCACCCAGGATGTACAGGATCAGATCAAAGAAATGGACACCCCAGTCGATCAGCACACCACCGCCGGACTTTGCCTTTGTGGTGAAAGCACCGCCCAGACCGGGGATGCTCCGGAAGGAGCGAAAGGAGCAGTACACATGGTAGATATTGCCGAATTTACCCTCCCGGTTCATTTGCTCCAGCATTTCCACAGACTTGTTGTAGCGGTTGCATACGCCGATGTTCAGCATAAGACCCCGCTTGTTGGCCTCCTGCGCCATCTCGCATGCAAGTTCATAATTGATGGCAATGGGCTTTTCGCAGAAGACGTGCTTGCCTGCGCGCAGGGCGTCCATGGTGACGGTGTAGTGCAGGTGGTTGGGGGTGATGACGAAGACCGCATCCACCTCGCTGTCGGCAAGGACACGCTTATAGTCCTTTACCGCGTTTTCAATGATGGGAAAATCCTGCTTCATCTGTTCAGCCTTTTCTAAAATGGCATCGCAGGCGTACTTGACCCGGACATTTTCCAGCTTGCTCAGTGCCGGCATGTGGGCATTTTTCACGATCCTGCCGCAGCCGATGACGGCAACTACCTTTTTGTTTTCCATAATAAACTCCCTCCGAAATGTTAAGTTTTGCGGATGTTTTTATTATCCGTCAAAGGAAGCACCGTGTAAATGTCAGATTCTCTGCAAAAACATATCAATTTTTAAGATTTTGCTTTAAATTAGAAAAAATAGAATGTCATTCCTTAATTATTTGCTTGACACGACCGCACCTAAGCAGTTACAGTATCGGTGAGGTGAAACGATGGAAAACTGGAACTATCATCTGAATAAAAGCTTTTTCCGGGATCCGCTGGTCTATGATGGGCTGAGCGTTGTACAGGTAGGCAGGATGTACTGCAAAAGCACCACTGTCATCGATACCCATATGCACCTTAACTGCTATGAGTTGACAGTGGTCACCGACGGTGAAGGACAGATCTACGCAAACGGAACACCCACCGCCGTCAAAAAGGGTGATATTTATCTGTCGCTGCCCTGCGATACCCATAAGATCGAGACAGACCCGGCAAAACCACTGAAATTCGACTTTTTTGCCTTTCTTACAGAGGGCGGCTTTACCGAAGCATTTGAGTGGATCGCCCAGAATTACAGTTCTCCCCACGCAAGGGTGATCCACGATGAGCGGATCAGACCGCTGATCAGCAGCGCCATTGCAGAATTGAGTGAGGAGAACAGCTATAAAAACGAGCTTTTAACCGCCCTGTTCCGGCAGATCTTGATCTATACCGCCCGGGGCTTTCAGAATATCAAACCCACCGGCTTTCCGGATGTTTCCCGGTCGGAGGCGGTTTGCTACCGGTTGATGAACTATATTGATACCCACATCTACACCATGAAAAACCTGAATGAGCTGGCGCAGATCACGGACTACAGCTACGGCTATCTGTCCGCCTTGTTCCGGCAGACCACCGCCAACACCCTGGCAAGCTATTTTCAGGAGAAAAAGCTGGACACTGCCCGGCTGCTGCTATTGGAAAACAAGCTGACCGTCACCGAAATTGCGGAGCTTTTGAATTATTCGTCAGTCTATGCCTTCAGTAAAGCGTTCCGGAAGTATTACGGCGTATCACCCAAAGGCTATTCGGCAGAAAAACCGTAGATGGTTGCATATTTTGTCCAAAACTGCTACAATAGAGAAAACAAAAGTGCAAAGGACGAAAGAAAATGGAAGAAAGCAATATTATGTTTAAGGATCTGGGGCTTTCCGAGCAGATGCTTAAGGCGCTGGAGAAGAAGGGGTACGGTTATCCTACCACCATCCAGCAGCAGGCGATCCCGGAATTTCTGCAGTGGAGGGATGTGATCGCAAAAGCCCCCACCGGTACAGGCAAGACCTTTGCCTTCGGTATCCCCATGATCGAGCATGTGGATCCCCAGTGCGGCGATGTCCAGGGTCTGATCCTGGCACCTACCCGGGAATTGGCGATCCAGATCGGCGATGAACTGCGCTCTCTGCTTACTTACTATCAGGGTATCCGTGTGGCGGTGCTCTACGGCGGTGCCGGTATCGTGGGACAGGCAAAGCAGCTGGAAAAGAAGCCGCAGATCGTGGTGGCGACTCCCGGACGGCTGATGGATCACTATAACCGCAAGAATGTCCGGCTGGATAAGATCCAGACAGTGGTGCTGGACGAGGCAGACCGGATGCTGGATATGGGATTTTTCAAGGATGTGACCCGTATCATTGAAAAGGTGAAGAACCGCCGCAATCTGGGACTGTTCTCCGCCACCATCTCCCAGGAGGTCATGACGGTCTCCTGGATGTACCAGCGTGACGAGGTGGAGATTACCGTTGAGCCTAAGCAGGAGGACAGACCGGACATCGACCAGTACAGCCTGTCGGTCACCCCTCTGGAAAAAGCGGAGACGACCTTGCGGCTTGTCCGCACCCAGGGCTTTGAACGGGTGATGATCTTCTGCAATACCAAGCATATGTGCCAGCGACTGTGCGACGATTTCCAGCGTGCCGGCGCGGACTGCCAGTGCATCCACGGCGACATCCGCCAGAGCCAGAGAGAAAAGACCATGCAGCGCTACCGGGAGGGCAAGCTTGCTATCCTGATCGCAACGGATGTGGCATCCCGGGGCATCGATGTGGACGATGTGGACTGCGTCATCAACTTTGATGTACCGGCTGAAAACGAATACTATGTCCACCGGATCGGCAGGACCGGCAGAGCCAAGCGCAAGGGCGTTGCCTGGTCCATCATCGGCAATTTCCCGGAGAAGGCAAAGCTGGACGAGATCGCCAAGTTCTCCAATTATCAGATCAAGCCTATGGTTCTGGGTGAGGACGGCACATTGACCGAGGAAGAGGTCAAAGCGCCCACACCGCCCAAGAGGCGTTTTCGTTGACGCCCCGGGAGGAGGGCTTCCTGCTGTTGGGAAGCTTTCTGGGAAACCCAGACCGCCGTCCCTTGACTACCGCCCAAATGCGGACTTTGGCTCAGCGAATGGCTACAGTTTCCCATCCGGTGCAGGATAGAGAACTGACCCCCTCGGACTTGATTCCTTTGGGCTATGGGGAAGAGATGGCCACAAGAATCGTGGCGCTGCTGGAAGAAACAGAGCTTCTGCACCATTATCTGACTAAGG
>JAZOSG010000152.1:0-4751 GCA_045657005.1 Faecousia sp. | reverse complement strand
ATCCATTCCGGCCACATGGAGAATAAGAAGATCCACTAAATTTCAGTTTAGCGGACAGTGTCCGCTGACAAACTCGCACGACAACCTTCGCTTGTCGTTACTGCTCCTGACTGTGCCCGGTAACGCAATTGCATTCGTAACCCACCATTTTTTAACGCAGTAACGATACCGAGCGGGTCAGGGAACTAACGAATTGATAGGCACTTTGCACGAATTGTCCGGCGGCACTGCCGCCCGATAAACTGAAATTTAAGATCCTGTGGCCAAGGGCGACCGCTAGGGTCGCCTCTACGCGGAACAGGCAATAACTCGCCAAATCGGAATTCCTCAATCTAATTGTTTTCCAGCTCCATGGACAGCCGGGCGCCAATTTGGAGTCCCTGCAAAAATGCTTCCTTTTCATAGGCATTGATCAGATCCGTGATTACATCAAACACATTGTCTCCGTCCTCAACAGGCAGCTTTGCCAGATAACGGCTCACCTCATGCATCTGGCAGCGGATGACCCCGTTATCGGTAGGATTATCATGGCTGTAGTAGTAATAGAGCATTTCCAGCAACGACCGAGCATCAGTATATCCATAGTCCGGCGTTTTGTCCGCAAGATACTTTTTCAGCCGATCAATATATGGATTCATAAATATATTACCTCCTATATCCCGATTCAGGATATCTTCATTATACCATTTCGGTATAATTGTTGTCAAGGAGGGATGTAGCATGTTCAGATTAAAAGAATTACGGCAAAAGCACCGTCTTTCACAAGTAACACTTGCTATAGACTTAAATACAAGTCAAAACACCATCAGCAGATACGAAACAGAAGAACATCAAGCAAATTACAAAACACTGATTGCCATCGCCGATTACTTTAATGTCTCCATTGACTATCTTCTCGGTCGTACAGATAACCCGGAAATCAACCGTTGATTTACGGAGACCCATTTTTCCATATAAAAAACGCAAAAAGCACGCAACCGAGGTTGCGTGCTTTTTTCAGATCTCTTTGTACATGGCCCCGGCATCGTCCTTGCGGACATTATCTGCCACCTGGACCACTTCCACCGCCACGGTTCTTGTACCCATAGCGATCTCGATCCGGTCGCCGACCTTGACCTCGTAGCTGGCCTTGACCACACGGCCATTAACACTGATGCGGCCATTGTCACAGGCTTCATTGGCTACCGTCCGACGCTTGATCAGCCGGGAGACTTTCAGATACTTGTCAAGACGCATAAGAAAGCTTTCTTACTTCGCGACGACGTCCTTCAGAGCCTTGCTGGCCTTGAAAGCAGGCAGACGGGTAGCGGGGATCTGGATGGTCTCCTTGGTACGGGGGTTGCGGCCTACGCGAGCCTCACGGGTCTTGACCTCGAAGATGCCGAAGCCGGAAACCTGCACCTTGTCGCCCTTAACCAGGCTGGCGGAGATGGTCTCCAGGGTAGCGTTGATGACGCGCTCTGCGTCCTTCTTGGTCATGCCGGTCTTCTCGGCAACTGCTGCGATGAGTTCAGTCTTGTTCATAGTTATCGTCCTCTTTTCATTAAAGTTAACATATGGGATTTCATAATATCATAGTAGAAAATAATTTGCAAGTATTTTTGACAGATTTCGTTAAATTTTACAAATTCACCATAATGATATCCAAAAATCCGTCCTTTGTAATCCGTTTTCTTAATAAAAACTACCTAAAATTGCCTATAACTTCAGCAATTTTGCAATTTTATCGCCCTTGGGAAGCAGCTGGCAGTCCTCCCGGGTGATGGCTTTCAGCTTAACCACCGCCAGGCAGTATACCGCCACGCCAACCAGAATCGGCACGCCGCACAACAGCACCCGGCTACCGTCAGGACCCAGCAATCGGGTCAAGCCCCAATGTGTGCCGAATACTGCCACACCCATGATAACAGCCGGCAGCAGCGGACGCAGCAGGTTGCTCAGCAGTGCCGGTTTCTGCGGCACCACACGGCGGATCGCGATCAGATTCATAGCCGCGATGGCAGTATAGCCCAGCACAGAGCCGATGGGCGCACCCAGGATCCCGATATCGGGATTTCCCACCAGAATATACACCACCGCCAGCTTTGTCACACCTGCCAGCAGCATATTTACCACCGGGATATAGGCATAGCCGTGGGCCTGCATCAGGGCGTTGGTGTACTGGATGATGGCATAAAGGAATACGCACGCACCCAGCACCGTCATCAGCTTTGCCGCCAGTTCCAGCTTTTCGCCGCTGTAGCCGCCCAGTAACGCCATGATGGGACGCGCCAAAAGGCTCAGTCCCACCGCACAGGGCAAACTGATCAGACCGGCGATCCGGGCAGCGGACTCCTCCGTCTGGCGAACGCCCCGGTTGTTTTGCAGGGTCAAATGGGAGGTGATGGCAGGGATCACGCTGATGGCAATGGGAACGATAAATGCGCAGGGCATATTATAGATGGTCATGGTCATGGAGTAGATACCCTTCATGGTATCCGCTGTGTCCTGGGACAGGCCGCAGGCTGTGAGCAGCTGGCTCATATACAGCTTCTGCTCCACCACCGTCAGCAGCTGCAGACCGGCAGAGCCGATGGTAATGGGGATCGCGATCGCCAAAAGGCCCTTTGCCGTAGCGCCGAAGGAAAGGGGCGCATCCTCAGTATGGGGCAGCTCCCGGTAGGCAGGCCGGAATTTGCTGTAGAGGAACACAGCGCTGACGAGACAGCTGCAGGTCACACCCAAGATCGCGCCTGCCGCCGCCAAAGGAACACTGTTGAACCGGTTCATCAGCACAAACGCCAGACCCAATCCCACCAGCAGCTTCACACAAGCCTCCAGCACCTGACTCATAGAAGTGGGGCTCATATTTCCGTGTCCCTGAAAGAAGCCACGGAAGGTGGAAATGATGCCCATAAACAGGGCGCAGGGTCCCAGACAGGCAATGGCATAGGCGGCGTTGGGCTGCATCAGCACTTCATTGGCAAGCCAATCGCTTCCCAGCACCATAAACAGGCTGCTGACAAGTCCCAAGCCCAAAAAGATCATCCGGGCGGTCTTGTACACCCGACGCACCTGGTTATTGTTGCCCAGAGCATTTGCCTGGCTGATCATCCGGCTCATGGCAACCGGCAGTCCCGCTGTAGAGATCAGCAGCAGCACCGAATACACATCATAAGCGGTAACAAAGTAGCCGTAGCCCTGGTCGCCGATGACCATTTTCAGCGGTATCTTATAAAACGCGCCGATCAGCTTCACCACAGCGGTGGCCATAGCCAGCAGCGCCGCGCCGTGAAGAAATGTTTGCTTTTTTGTGGATTCCGACATGGCTTACTCCTTATCCTTTTCCATCAGCCGTGGAATGGCATAGGTCATCATTTCCTGCACCACCGCGTTCAGGTCGATGGTGGGGAATGTTCCGTTTTGATAAAGCACCTTACCCCGGACCATGGTCATCGCCACATCGCCACCCTTGGCGCAAAACACCAGCGCATTCATCACATCGTGGCAGGGCATCAGGTGGGGCGCGGAGAAGTCCACCAGTACGATGTCCGCGTCAAAGCCCTCCTTGAGCATACCGGTATTTTCGGCACGCCCCTGGGCACGGGCGCCGCAGGCCGTTGCCATCATCAGCACCGCACCGGCAGGCATGGCATTGGCATCGCCGCCAGCCACCCGGGCATCCATAGCGGCATAACGCATCACTTCAAACATATCCAGATTGCCGCACTCTACCGCACCGCCAGTGCCAAGCGCCACATTCATTCCTGCTTTGACGCTTTCCAGAATAGGTGTAGTGGGAAGACCTGCCTTGGCGCAGGCAATGGGCGTTGCCACGGCGCTGACCTTGCGCTTGCCCAGCAGCTTCCGTTCGTATTCACTTAAGGAAACGCAGCCTGCGGCAGCGGTGCGGACGGCAAACAGCCGGTGGGTATCCAGCAGCTCTGCCGGGCCAAGACCTGTACGGTCCAGGCAGGATTCCGCCTCCGCCTGGGTCTCGGCAAGATGTAGCTGCAGCCCCAGCCCCTTTTCGCTTGCCCAGGCGGACAGACCCTCCCAGAGCTTATAGTTGCTGGTGTATTCCGCGTACAGACCGGCATCGATGCAAATGCGTCCGTCGTCATAGCCGTTCCATTTTTCCGCCAGACGGCACTGCTCAAGGCACTGTTCATCGGTTTCAAAATCAAAATCCTCGTTCTGGTCGATAAACCGGTAGGACGACAAAGCAAGATTTGCCTTGATGCCGCTTTCTGCCACCGCCTGGGCTGTAGCTTCCGGATAGTAGTACAGATCGGACACGGAGGTCACACCGAACCGCAGGCACTCGGCAATTCCCAAAAGGGCTGCCGCCTTTGCGCTCCGGGCGTCCATTTTATCCTCCCGGCAAAGCTGCTGCTCCAGCGCCTCTGCCCGGGAGGCATCGTCCACAAAAGAACGCATCACGGTGGTCGCCAGATGGGTATGGCAGTTTACCAGTCCCGGCATTGCCACCATGCCCGTACCGTCAATGATGGTAGCAGGCTGCTCCTTGGGGGGCTCCTTGGCAATATATGCTATTTTACCGTCTGTGACACCAAGATATGCACCGAAAAGCACATCCATCCGTTCATTCATGGTCACGACTGTTACATTTGAGATCAAAGTATCCACAGGGTTACTTCCTTTCATCCAAACATTGCTATAAACTCCAGTTTGTAGAGCTGTTTACCGATACGCAACCAACCAATTGTCATTCCGAGCCAGTTCGCAAACTGGCGTGGGAATCTATTGGT
>JAZOSG010000151.1:0-3118 GCA_045657005.1 Faecousia sp. | reverse complement strand
TAGCACAGGGGACGGTTCTGTGTGTTGATGCAACGGGTCAAAGAGACGAATCTGTATCCCCTGACGAAACAGCAGAATAACCACCTAAGGGGTCGCTCCGGCGACCCCTTTACCAATGATAACGGATTTAATGATCCTGTCGAATACTCCCTGTTTCTGCCTCTTGGCAAGGGCGGCGGATTATGGTATACTGAACAAAAAACTTCCGGGAGATACTTATGACAAAGAAAAAGATAGGTTTATGCATCGGCATAATTGTTTGCTTTGCCGCGCTGATCGCTCTGTTCGCGGTGGTGCTTTTGCAGCCCTGGAAAACCCAGGTCACGCCGGAGCAGACCATAGGCTCTACCACCGAAGGCACCACCCTGCCGCCCCCGACGGAAAATGTGTTCACCCCCATGGACTTTGGGTATGAGGGAGATTACCTGACCTGCCTGACGGATGAGAGCATTCTGGGAATTGATGTCTCCCGGTATCAGGGGGAGATCGACTGGCAGCAGGTCAAGGATGCCGGGGTGGAATTTGTGATGATCCGGCTGGGCTTCCGGGGCTACGGCAGCGCCGGTCAGCTGAATGAAGATCCCCTTGCTCAAACAAATTACCAAGGGGCAAAGGCGGCAGGTCTGAAGGTGGGCGGCTACTTCTTCTCCCAGGCAATCTCCGCCCAGGAGGCGGTGGAGGAAGCGCAGTATGCCATGGAAATTGCTAAGGACTGGTCGCTGGATATGCCTCTGGTCTACGACTGGGAATGTCTGGCAGATGACTACCGCACCGTGGGCGTGGATGCCCGGGAGCTTACGGATTACACCAAGGCCTTTTGCGACACCGTCGAGAGCGCCGGGTATGATTCCATGATCTACTTTAACCCCAGTCAGTCCCACAAGCAGATGTATTTGGAGGAGCTGGTGGACTACGGCTTCTGGCTGGCCATGTACACAGACCAGATGGACTATCCCTACAAGGTGGATATGTGGCAGTACACAAATGAAGGGACTGTCCCCGGCATAACCGGCAATGTGGATATCAACCTGTTTTTCCCCTACGACACAGAAGCATAAGGAAACAGCTTCCAATTTATCGAGCTGTCTGCCGACACGCAACCAACAAATTGCCATTCCGAGCCAGTCCACAGACTGGCGTGTAGCACAGGGGACGAAGGGACGGTTGTCCCCCGGCTTGTATCGTCACAGTTATATTGCACCTTATCATCGTTGCCTTGGTCAAGCACAGAAAGATGACGCTTAAGGAACGGATCCTTCGGAGCAAATGCTGCTCAGAATAACAGAGACTGTCGTACCCATATAAAAATGGCGGGAACCGTGTTTTCGGTTCCCGCCAAACGGCTTAATTAGAGCGATCTTCTATCTGCCTGAGGTGACAACCGTCCCCAGAGCCAGCTATCTGTTGGTTATCCGCGTGTGGTGTGAGTAGACTGTGTGATCTGATAAGGATTCTCAAACGCAGCATTTACTGCCGCCAGGATCGTTGCCTTATCTTCATCTGTAAGAACCACAGTCGTACGAATATTTGTAAGTTCAATAGATGTCAGCGGCTGATCGGTAAGGATCACATAGGTCATGTAACCGGCAACGACACTTCCAAGCTCATTCAAATGCAGCATATCCTTGTTAAATGCTTCACCATAATAACTGGTACGAATATTTTGAATGGCAGTTCCGGTAGGAATGATCCTTGCAAACTCCGTTCTGGGCAGGATGTGCTGCTGTACACCCTTGACTATTTCCTCGTACATCTTGACCTGATCTCTGTCGAAGGTATCATAGAGCTCCTGATCGGTATAGTCAGGATAAGCCCAGGTCATATTCCAGACAAAGCGAGCGTTGGGATTGGTCTTATTCTCGTTGATATAGGCAAACATCGTATCCAAATACGGCACGCCGTTTGGATCGTTATAGGTATCGATCATTGCCGCTCCGGCAGCACTGTGCTGGAGAAAAATGATATCCCACTGCTCATCCTGCAGACCGTGCAACATATTCGCACCGGTGATGATATCCCAGGGCTGATCGCTGTTCTTTTTGTAATATGTATACACATGGGCATCATTTTTGATATTGTCCACCTGCATCCCGAGAGTACACTCTGCCAAAAACAGCCGTCCGATGGTAATATCTGTTGCTCCCTGCGCCTTGGCGACCTCATACAGATATTCCGTTGTGTTTAAGCCAAAGCTGCTGGAAATCGTTAGGATCTTCAGCGTTTTCCCATCACACAGCGGTGTATTGGGATCGATGGTCTCTGGGGTGTCCATTTGGGTCTGCTGCGTGGTATCCGCCGTTGATGTCCCTGCGCCTGCGTCTGTATTGGCACAAGCACATAAGCCCAGCAGCAAAACACTTGCTAACATGATACAAATCGTTTTTTTCATTCTGTTCTTATTCTCCTTTTGTTGTAGTACAGGGGGGACGACAGAAGCTTCTGCCGGTTGATACTTAGTCAATAATAACACCCTGGGGTCTGCGTGTGATATGCTCCAGCACGCGGCAGGCAAGACAGTGATCGTAGTAGCGCTCGATCTCCAGCTCATACTTGCCAAATTCCCGTTCATATTCCTTTGCCAGTTCGATGGCTTTATAGTTCTGCCCCTTTGCCTTGGCGATCATGATGCCCGCGAAACGCTCCACCATTTCCGCGTGGCGGATCAGCAGCCGCCAGGAAACGGTCTGGGGACGGTTAGGCATTTTCAGATGCTTGTTCGCCAGAGCACGCTCTTTTGCAGCCAACTCATAGAGCTTTTCCAGCTGGGGAACACGCTCCGGATCGTAGTAGGTGGAAATGTTCTTGTCCTTGGAGCAGACACCCTGCATATAGGCAAAATCGAAGGTCTCGCTGATTTGCTTCAGCAGCTGATAGGCATCCTTCCAGTCCTTGCCGTAGATATGGCTGAAGTAATCCTCCAGAACCGCGTCAAAATCGCAGTCCCGGTTCATCAGGGTCTCGGCGTAAATGTAGGTGGGGAAGCAGTTGGGGAAGGCACTTCTTTGGGAGCCGTCCTCCATGATGCCGTGAATGCCCATGACCTTCATAGAGCGCACATCCTCATACAGCCGGTGGGAAAGGGCGATTCCGCCGGGATCCAGGAACTGATGCCGCCAGA
>JAZOSG010000150.1:0-6284 GCA_045657005.1 Faecousia sp. | reverse complement strand
AAATGGCCCAGGAGGCCCAGCAGGTCAAGGATGCCGGTGGCCTGTGCATCATCGGCACCGAGCGTCACGAATCCCGCCGGATCGACAATCAGCTCCGGGGCCGTGCCGGCCGTCAGGGTGACCCCGGTGAGAGCCGGTTCTACCTGAGCCTGGAGGACGACCTGATGCGGCTGTTCTCCTCTGACCGGATCATGGGCATGATGGATACCCTCGGTCTGGACGAGGACACCCCCATTGACGCCAAGATCCTGTCCGGTGCTGTGGAAAACGCCCAGAAGAGCGTGGAAAGCCGCAACTTCCGGGCAAGAAAGAATGTGCTGGAATACGATAATGTTATGAACACCCAGCGGCAGGTCATTTACGCCCAGCGGCAGAAGGTGCTGGACGGCGAGGAGCTGCGCGAGAATATGCTGAGCATGCTCCGGGGCGTTGTAGAAAGCGGCGTGTCCGAGGGCTTGAGCGAAAACGGCGGCATTGTGGACGACGCAAGCTTTGCCGCAGTGCTTTCCAAGTTCGAAGGTGTCTACTTTGCCAAGGGCGCGCTGACCCGGCAGGAGGATATGACTGCTGAGAGCCTGACAGAAGCGGTCTATGCTCAGGCGCTGGAAACCTACGACCGCAAGGAAGCTTCCTTCACCCCGGCTGTTATGCGTGAAGTGGAGCGTGTGGTCATGCTCCGGGTGGTGGACGAATACTGGATGGACAATATCGATGCCATGGACGATCTGAAGCAGGGCATCGGTCTGCGTGCCTACGGTCAGCACGACCCGGTGATCGCCTACAAAGAAGAAGGCTATCAGATGTTTGAAGCGATGATCACCGCCATCCGGGAAGAAACGATCCGCCGCCTATTCCTGGTACAGCTGAAGCCCTCTCAGGAGGTCAAGCGCCAGAAGGTGGCAAAGGAGACCTCCGCCACCGGCACCCCCGACCAGACTGTCAAAAAACAGCCTGTACGGGTGGATAAAAAGGCTGGTCCTAACGACCCCTGTCCCTGCGGCAGCGGCAAGAAATACAAAAAGTGCTGCATGCAAAAGGACAAAGCAGAGAATATGTAAATTTTAGTTCATCGAGCTGTTTACCGACATGCAACCAACCAATTGTCATTCCGAGCCAGTTCGCAAACTGGCGTGGGAATCTATTGGCATAGCTTGGTTTTTGAGATTGCCACACCAGTGTGCGCACTGGTTCGCAATGACAACAAAGATTTGCAAACCGCTCGATAAACCGGAATTTGAAAAGGAGCAACTATGGCTGTTAACACGGTTCGCATCGGTACATTGGAATATTTAACTGCCGATGGGATCGGTGTGCCCCACTGCTTCACAACCCGATTGGGCGGTGTCAGCACCGGTGCGTTTTCCTCAATGAATCTGGGCTGGAATCGGGGTGATCCTCCGGAAAATGTAACAGAAAACTTCCATATTCTGGCACAAGCGCTGGATTTTGATCCTGATTCCCTGGTGCTGACCCGGCAGACCCACTCGGATATCGTTCGGCAGGTCACAAGCAAGGATGCCCGTGGCTTTGACAATCACGCATACCCGGAATGCGACGCGCTGATCACCAACACCCCAGGCACTGCCCTTGCGGTATTTACCGCGGACTGCACCCCTGTTTTGCTGTACGATCCGGTCACTGGAGCAGTAGGCGCTGCCCACGCCGGCTGGCGGGGAACTGCCGCAGGGATCGCCGGAAAGACTGCGCTGGCGATGCAAAGCGCCTACGGCTGTAAGCCGGAGGATATCCGCGCCGCCATTGGTCCCAATATTGCAAAGTGCTGTTTCCAGACGGATATTGATGTTCCCCAGGCAATGTTGGAAGCCTATGGAGAAGCCGCAAGGGAATCCTTCCGCCTTTCCGGCAGCAAATATTATGTAAACTTAAAAGAGATAAATGCCCTGTCCCTGCGGCAAGCAGGGGTGGTCAGTATTGAAATTTCTAACCTCTGTACTGCCTGTCAGCCGGACAGATTCTGGTCTCACCGGATCACAGGCGGCAACCGCGGCTCCCAGGGAGCCATCATCGTATGCAAGGAGACACGCCTATGAAACGCATGATAACGCTTTTTCTTTGTGCTGTATTGGTCATAGGCTTATTCTGTGGCTGCGGCAAGGATGATACCGCCTATGTTCCCACCGGCGACGGACTTACCTGGGACGAAGACTATACCGGCCCTACCAACACCGCCGGGCAGAACACCTCCGAGCAGGCACTGAAGCTTACCTATTATCCTGACCGCTCCATGAATCCCTTTGTGTGTACAGATTTTACCAACCGGGCTTTGTTTTCCCTGCTGTACCAAAGTCTTTTTACTGTTGACCGGAGCTACAATATCGAACCCCAGCTGTGCAAAAGCTACCGGGTCTCTCAAGATATGAAGACTTACACCTTTTATCTGGAATCCGCCACCTTTACCGACGGCAGCGCCCTTAATACCCAGGATGTGGTGGCCAGTCTTCTGGCAGCTAAGGACAGTGCCCTCTACAGCGGTCGATTTCTTCATATCTCACAGATCGCCCTGTCTGACGACGGCGGCGTAACAGTCTCTTTGAGCACTCCCATGGAAAATCTCCCCCTTTTGCTGGATATCCCGATCATTAAAGAGGATCAATTACAGCAGGATCAGCCTCTGGGAACCGGTCCTTACTATCTGGACACTGTCACCCAAACGCCGCTGCTGCGGCGCAACACCAACTGGTGGTGCAAAGCGGATATGGTCATTACCGCCCCTGCCATCACCCTGACTCAGGCACAGTCCATCGCCGGGATCCGGGATGAATTTGAATTCGAGGGACTGAGCCTTGTGTGCGCTGACCCCGGCTCTGACCGGTATGCAGATTACCGCTGCGACTACGAGCTTTGGGACTGCGAGAACAACATCTTTTTATTCCTGAGCTGCAATATGGACAGTGAGGTCTTTTCCGATGCCCAGGTTCGCGCTGCCCTGACCAAAGCCATCGACCGGGACATGCTGGCAGAAAGCTATTACCGGGGCTTTGCCCGGAGCGCCTGCCTGCCTGCCTCTCCACTTTCCCCCAATTACAGCCAGACCCTGGCTGACAAGTACACCTACGATGGCGGCGAAGCGCTGACCAAAGCCGTGACGGATGCCTCCCTGACTGCCTCCCCTGTGATCCTGCTGGTCAACAGTGAGGACTCCCTGCGTGTACGGGTGGCCCGGTATGTGGCAGAAGTGCTCACCGCCAGCGGTCTGACGGTGGATCTGCAGGCGTTGAATGCCGGCAAATATCAGCAGGCGCTGAAGCTTCGCAACTATGACCTCTACCTGGGACAGACCAAGCTTTCTGCCAATATGGATCTGTCTGCATTTTTCTCCAGCAAAGGCTCTTTGAGCTACGGTAACATCAGCGATGTCAGCTTTTACACCCTTTGCGCAGAGGCTCTGGCCAATCACGGCAACTACTACACCCTGCACAAAGCGGTGATGGACGACGGCAGACTGTGTCCGATTCTGTTCCGCAGCTATGCGATCTACGCAGAACGAGGTCTGCTGACCGGCTTGACCCCTGCCAGAGATAATGTTTTCTACTACTCTCTGGGAAAAACCATGGAAAAAGCCCTAATAACCGAATAATCCCTTAAGGCCGCACTTAGGCTTGCAATGTTATGTAAATTCTGCTATAATACCTTCGGTTATTCATAAAGAGGAAAGGATGACTTTCATGAAACGCTTTATTACTTTGTTTATCGCTGTTTGTCTTCTGCTGGGTGCCTGTGGCACGACCTCGAAGATCCCCTATCAGACCATCCCGAAAATTTCGGATCCTTCCACAGAGGCGACTACTGAAGCCACCACAGAGGCAACTACCGAAGCCACCGAGCCTCCTGTCCTGTACCGCCACCCCCTTACCGGCCAGGTCCTTAAAGAAGCCTATACCGGTCGTCCCACAGCTGTGGTCATCAATAACATTAAGGCGGCGCTTCCCCAGTTCGGCATCAGCGGCGCGGACATGATGTATGAGTTTGAAACAGAGGGTGGCATTACAAGGTGTCTGGCGATCTTCACCGATCTTACCAATGTTGGCAGCATCGGTCCTGTCCGCAGCGCCCGTACTTATTTCAATAATATTTCCGCATCTTACGATATCCCGCTGATTCACTGCGGCGGAAGCCGTACCGCACTGGCAGGTATGTATGACGACACCAGCAAACTGCAAACCTGGACTCATATCGATCAGATGTCCAACAGCTCTTATTTCTTCCGGGATAAAGACCGCAGAAGCCAGGGCTACGCTCTGGAGCACACCCTGTTCACCACCGGCGAGAAACTGATAGAAGCCCTGGCTGCCAAGAAGCTTAACTCCGTTTATGAAGACGGCGCAGATTACGGTCTGCAATTTGCGGAAGATCTTGCCCTCGGCGGTGAGACCGCCAATAAGGTCACCGTCACTTTCCGAGGCAAAAAGACCACCACCATGACTTATGATTCCGCTTCCGGTCTGTACAAGGCAGCCCAGTACAACCGGGATCATATCGATGCCGGTACCGGCGAGACCCTGTCTTACCGGAATGTTCTGGTCCTGCAAGCAAAGCAGTGGCTCAAGAGTGACGGTAAGTACAGCCGCTCCTATTATGACCTGATCGGCGAAGGCGAAGGCTACTTTGCCTGCGGCGGACAGATCGTACCCATTAAATGGAGCCGCGCAAGTGTCACTGACCGGTTTGTTTACACGCTGGCTGACGGCACTCCCCTGACACTGGGCGTTGGCACCAGCTATGTTGGCGTGATCGGCACCTCCGGTTCTGCCGGCGTTTCCTACGAATAAATATTTCTTTTTCCCCACAGGCCGTAGGTCTGTGGGGAGTTTTTATCCGGCGGTCTCAGTTTTTTGTGAATTTTTTGCTGACGGGGTAGAACTCCAAATTCTTTTGTGCTATAATGTTTTCAAGTATACCTATATCGAACGAAGGAAAGAATCATAATGGAACTTTTAGCACCGGCAGGCTCTATGGAAGCCTTGCGCGCAGCAGTACAAAACGGTGCCAATGCGGTGTACCTGGGCTGCGGACAATTTAATGCCCGGCAAAGTGCCAAGAATTTCACCCCTCAGACACTGACCGAGGCGGTGAAATATTGCCATGTGCGCGGCGTTGCCGTTCACCTGGCACTGAACACCCTGGTCTCCGACCGGGAGACCCCGGAGGCTGTGGCACTGATCCGCCACGCCGCCACAAGCAATGTGGATGCCTTTATTGTTCAGGATCTGGGTGTGGTGCAGCTGTGCAAGCAGATCGCACCTCATATCCCCATCCACGGCTCTACCCAAATGACTGTCCATAATCTGCCCGGCGTGCTTTTTTGTGCGGCAATGGGCTTGAAGCGTGTAGTTCTCAGCCGGGAGCTGAGCCGGGAGGAGATCCGTTACATCACCGCCAATTCCCCTATCGAGATCGAAGTATTCGCCCACGGCGCGCTGTGCATGAGCTATTCCGGGCAGTGCTATCTGTCCGCCGCTATCGGCGGCCGCTCCGGCAACCGGGGTCGCTGTGCTCAGCCCTGCCGCCAAAGCTACGGCTATGGCCGCTGGCAAGACAGATATCCTCTCAGCCTGAAGGACAACTGCCTGGTGCATTACTTGGGCGATCTGGACGCCATGGGCGTTGCCTCATTAAAGCTTGAGGGACGGATGAAGCGGCCGGAATATGTCGCCGCTGTTACCGGCGTTTACCGGCATGCTCTGGATTCCGGCTCTGTAACCCGGAAGATGATGGACACCTTGCATACCGCCTTCAACCGTCAGGGCTTTACCGACGGCTACTATACCGGCAGGATTGGTGCCAGCATGTTCGGTGTCCGGCAGGACACTTCCGAAGATCCCCGTTGGTGCCGGGAAATGCGCCAGAGCTATGAGTCCGGGGAAAACGGGCTTGTTCCCATTTCCATGCACGCGGTGGTAAGTGCCAGCCGTTTCAGTCTGACCGTTACCGATCCCGACGGCAGGGTCTGCACCCTGGAGGGGGTTGCCCCTGAACAGGCACGCGTGGCTGAGTTGACCCGGGAGGTGCTGTGCTCCCGGCTGTCAAAAACCGGCGGCACGCCTTATTACTGCACCGAGATCACAACGGATATCGCCCCGGGCGTGACTTTGTCCGCCGCGGCGATCAACGCCCTGCGCCGGGATGTGCTGAATCTGCTCACTGCCCAGCGCTCACGCAGAGACGAGCCTCGCCTTGGAAGACCTGCCAGAGCCCCCCATTTTCCCGGCAACCGGCATCACCCAGAGCTGACCGTACAGGTCACCACCCGGGAACAGATCACC
>JAZOSG010000149.1:0-2076 GCA_045657005.1 Faecousia sp. | reverse complement strand
CTCGGTCAGCTCGCCCAGGGTCAGCTTTGCGCCCTCAGCCAGCTGCATGGCAGCTACCACAGGATTGCCGGAAATGTTGCAAACCGCGTTTACAGGCAGGGTAACAGCTGCGATATTGCCGCCGGAGAGGTTCAGGGTACTGGTGTTCTTGGAAGAACCAGCCAGTGCAACAGTGCCTTCCACAGCGCCGCCGCAGATGGCAAGCTCACTTGCGAATATGTTGGAGGTACCCACATAGATGCCGCCCTTAACGGTGGCACCGGCATAGAGGCGGATCCTGCCGCCGTTGTTCCAGATGGAGACAACATTCTGCTGGGGATTGCCCTCGGCATTGACATAAGTACCGCCCAGCAGGTTGATAGCTGTCACCTCGGCGCAGGTCTTGTCGCTGGGGGTAGTGTCCACCACTGCGCCGCGCTTGAGGTTGGCCGGATCAGTAAAGTTGCCGGTAACTGTGCCGTTACCCATCACATTAAGCGCGCCGGTGCTGCCTTGGATGGCTTTGGTGGGAGAGGTGAGATTTTTGCCGTTGAGGTGCAGGCATGCTGCGCCGTTTGCCGGGGCGAGGATATGCCAGTTGCTGCCGCCCTCGTAGGTCACATCATCAGCCAGATAGTAGTGACCGCCGCCTACGAGATTTGCTTTCTTTTCTGTCAGGGCGGTCCAGGTGACCTCTACCTCACAGACCGGGCAGACTGCCTTGGTCGTGCCCTCGGCAAAGACAAGGTCGGAGTTGTCGATCTTATTCAGATCTATAATATTGACATATGCCAGAGCGTTTCCCTGGATCTCGATGGTGTCATCTGTATCAAAGGGGGTAAAGAAGGTCTGATAGTCTGCAATGTTTTCTTTCTCTTCGGTGAATATGCCGTCGGCGGAAATGACGATGCTTGCCTTTTCGGAAAGCTTGCCCAGAGTCAGCACATCTCCTGCGGAGAGCTTCAGACCTGAAGTCTTTCCTGCTGTGACGGTAAGCTCGCCGGAAAGGATGACGGTGCTGCCTGCACCGATGACTGCGTCACCGGCAATGGTGCCGCCGGCAAGATTGATCTTGGAATTGGCAGCGGTAGCAATATTGCCGCCGGCGAGGTCGGCTGTGCCGCCTTCAATTGTACCGCCGTACATGTTAAATACGCTGCCGTTGACGAAGATGTTGCCACCCTGGTCTGTCACATAGCCGCCCTTTACTGTGCCACCGTACATATTAAAGACTGCCTCGTATCCTACATTGATCACGCCACCCTTGCCCGGTGCGATGCCGCCTGCCTGCAGGGTCAGAGTGCCGCCGTACAGGCTGAGCTTGCCTCCTCTTGCCACATTGATGCAGCCGCCGAGACCGTTTTGGTAAGTACACTGACCCACGATGCTGCCGCCGCCGGCACTGTCCAGAATGGAAAGCTCACTGTAGATCAGGAAGGGGCGGGCCTTGGTGGAGAAGCTGTGACCGTTCAGATCCAGACATATGGAGTACGCGTTAAGCTCGCCAATGGTCTGACCCTTGCCCGTATTAATGTCGTAGGGCAGGTAATAATGGGCATCGGTTTTGTAGAATTCGCCGGTATAGGGGTTCCAGAACACATCCTTTTGGCAGTGGTCGCAGTAGCTGATATGACCTGCCTTGCGGTTGTTGGCGTAGTTGATGAAAATGAAGCTGATGTTGCCGTCGTCGTTAGCGTAGCAGGTGACCCGGTCACCAACCTTCAGTGTGGTTTTGGCACCGACGGAGCTTGCGTAAGAGCTGATATCATAGACCTGGTAATTTTTTGCCAGCTCCAATTCCTTGGTGTCGCCGTAATTATCCGCCAGAGGACGGTTACGGGTCAGGGTCACTGTACTGCCGTCAATGGACATCACATCGTACTGACCGGCAGCGTTGGCTTTCACATCCTTATGGAAGGTGGCGTTGAGGGCACGGAGGATGATATCCCCATCAGTGATCATGACAAAGGGGGTAGAGAACTGGTCTACCTCAGAGGCAATGGCCTTTGTGCTGCGATCCACTTCTGCAAATGATGCTGCTTCAGAACTTATTGATACTGTATCATGTTTTCCGACAGTACGCTCAGTCGGTCTTAT
>JAZOSG010000148.1:0-2021 GCA_045657005.1 Faecousia sp. | reverse complement strand
CACTGGTGTGGCAATCTCAAAAAACAAGCTATACCAATAGATTCCCACGCCAGTTTGCGAACTGGCTCGGAATGACAATTGGTTGGTTGCGTATCGGTAAACAGCTCGATAAACTGGAAGTTATTGTGCTTCGTCGAGAGTCAGCTCTAAAGCGTACTGCGTGCCGGAGCGGTAGATCACCACTGTGACCACATCCCCTGCGTGATATGCGTACAGCAGTTCTTCCAGGGTGTCCTGGGCGGTGATCCGCTGTCCGTTAAAGCTCAGCAGGATATCGCCGGGGCAGATGCCCTTGGCAGCAGCGTCGCTGTTTTGCACCACATCCGTAATATAAATTCCCTGAGGGATCCGGTAGTAGATCTGGTCGAAAGAGGTGATGTCCTGTCCGGTGATCCCCAGTGAGGGTCTGCCGGAGACATAGCCCTGTCGGATCAGCTGATCCACGATCTCTTTAACGGTGGTGCTGGGAATGGCAAAGCCAAGCCCTTCCACACCGGCGCTGTTCATGTAGTCGCCGATCTTCATGGTGTTGATGCCAATGACCTGCCCGTAGCAGTTAAGCAGAGGACCGCCGGAATTACCGGAATTCAGCGCGGCATTGGTCTGGATCAGGGTCATGGTGCGGCCGCCGGCAGTGATATCACGGTTAATGGCAGAGACAATGCCGTCGGTCATGGTTCCCCGCAGGGCAATGCCCAGAGGATCGCCGATGGCGACCACACTGTCGCCGACTCGCAGAGCGGAGGAATCTCCGAATTCCGCAGGGGTCAGTCCCGTGGTGGCTACATACAGAACTGCCAGGTCAGAGGTGCTGTCTGTTCCGATGAGGTTGGCAGGGAGAGTGCGTCCGTCCTGAAGCAGGACAGAAATAGCATTGGCAGACTCTACCACATGGCAGTTGGTGACGATATAACCGTCGGAGGAAAGCACCACGCCGGTGCCGGTGGCGCTGCCGGAAGGACCGGTGCAGGAAATGGACACCACCGCGTCAATGGCTTTGCTGTAGATCTGCTGCAGGGAAAGTCCTCCTGCCTGGGGGATATTTTCAACAGACTCCGGCGACTGATTCAGCTGCAGCTGCAGCGTCTGCTCTCCAACGGAGGGGATGGAGGGATCGGCAGTTTCCGATGTACTCTCCGGCTGCACGGATTCCTCCGCGGAGAACCGGAAGGATGCCGGCTCAGGATCTTTTTGATCGGCTTGCCGGAACAGGCTGATCTTCATCAGACCCAGGGCACTGATGATGCCGCCAAGAAAGATCACTGCAACCAGAAGGATCGCGATCAGTCCTCTGCGGCATTTGGGAGGGTGGGTCTTACCGGTCTGGTAAAAGCTTTGCTCCCAAGGCTCCGGACGGTCTTCAATTGTCCAGTCTTTTTCGTTCATGGGAAAACCTCATATATACTCAATTTGCCAGAGGCAGGGTGAAGGTGAATTCGGTTACGCCGTTGGCGCTGGAGACGGAAATATCCTCGCCGTGGCTGCAGATCAAAGTCTTTACGATATAAAGCCCCAGTCCCCAGCCGTCCCGGTTCTGGCTGCGGCTCTTATCCAGCTTATGAAAGCGGTCAAACAGTAGCGGCAGCTCCCGGGCAGGGATGGTCTGACCGGTGTTGGACACGGTGACATAGACCTTGCTGCTGCCCTCGCGCAGCCGCAGCCCCAGCGTGCCTCCCTCGGGACAGAATTTTACCGCATTGTCCACCAGGTTATAGATCACTTGGGTGATGTAGTCCTGACAGGCGTAGGTGATCACCGGGTGCTCCGGCATATCCACCTGCACCTCAAGGTTTTTGCTGTTGATCTTCTGCTCAAAGGTGATCAGCACCTGTCCGGCACATTCTTCTAAGTCAAAACGGGTCTTTTTCTCCTCCGGGATGGTGCTCTGCTCCTGCAGCTGGGAAATATCCAGCATACTGCGCACCAGGCGGCTCAGCCGCTTGGTCTCGTCCGAAACGATCTGTAAATAGTGCCGTTTCTGCCCCTCCGGGATCGTGCCGTCCAGAATTCCGTCCACATAA